>CANRJI010000006.1 GCA_947630885.1 uncultured Bacilli bacterium | reverse complement strand
GCCATGAAAATTGATAGTAAATTTATTCCTCTAATATTTGATTTAGCTAAAAAAGATTATGATGTTGTGTTAGTTGATACATCACATATTTTAGATGAAGTTAATTTAACGGTTTTAGATTATGCTTATATGTCTTTATTTATTATTACAAATGATTTGGTTAATTTAAAGAATATGAAAAGTTTAATTAGTATTTTTAAGGATACAGGGAAGAAAAATTATTTAGTTCTTCTTAATAATTCGCGAGATACTGGTAAAGATTATATGAGTTTATACGATATGAGGTCAATGATTGATGGTAATATTGATTATACGATATCGAGAAAATACTATATCAAAGATATTGATAAATATGTTATGAATGGAGAAATTCTTACATTAAATAGAAAAGTTAATGCCCTTCATCAAAGTGATATATCTAATATGAAAAAGATGGCACTTGATTTAATTGATGACAAGCATAGTAGGGAGGGGAAGTAAATGAGTACAAAGAGTTTGACTGAAGCTTTTGAAGTAAAACCAAAAACTTTTTCCTCAAATAATGTGGTTGCGGATTATGATATTTTTGCTAATAAGAGTTTACTTGAAGAACTTAGAACAAAGATTGTTCAAAACTTAGTTGAAGAGAGTATTCCAAATAATGAATTATTAGAAGATTATATCAATAATGAAATTGATGAGACACTTGTGGGATATGACCTTAGTATGCTTGAAAGAAGATATATATTTAATCTTATTCAAAATGAAATTACAGGTTATGGTCCAATTACACCACTTCTTAAAGATAATGCGATTACAGAGATAATGGTCAATGCACCAAATGAAATATATGTTGAAATTGATGGAAAGATTGTTAAAGATGAAACGGTATCATTTATTAACGATAAGCATATTATAAGAACTATTCAAAGAATTGTTCAGCCTCTTGGTCGAACGATTGATTCGGCTAATCCAATGGTCGATGCAAGACTTCGTGATGGTTCGAGATTAAATGCAATTATTCCACCTTTAAGTTTGAAAGGGCCGGTTCTTACAATTAGAAAATTTAATAAGAAATTAGAGTCAATTGATGATTTACTTAGAAGAGGAACACTTACGGTTAATATGGCTAGATTTTTAGAAGCAGCAGTTAAGGCAAAACTAAATATTGTTATTTCTGGTGGTACTGGTAGTGGTAAGACGACTCTTTTAAATATTTTATCGGGCTTTCTTGGAGAAGATGAGAGAATTATTACAATTGAAGATGCAGCGGAACTTAAACTTCATCAGCCTCATGTTATTTCTCTTGAAACAAGACTTGTTAATTATGAAGGTGAAGGAGAAGTTACCATTCGTGATTTAGTAATAAATTCACTTAGAATGAGGCCGGATAGAATAATTGTTGGAGAAGTTAGAGGTAAAGAAGCTTTTGATATGATGCAGGCAATGAATACTGGTCATGAAGGATCACTTACGACACTTCATGCCAATAATCCAGTGGATGCTTTGGATAGATTAGAGACAATGATTTTGATGAATGAAATGGAAATTCCGGTTTCGGCAATTAGAAATTATATTGAAAATGCAATCGATTTAATTGTTCAGGTTGATAGATTATCTGATGGTAAAAGAAAAGTTACTTCAATTAGTGAAGTAGTGGGAATGAAAGATGAGCGAATTACGATAAAAGAAATATTTACTTTTAAACAGACTGGTGTTTTAGATGATGGCAGTGTCATGGGAGAATTTGGTATTTATAAGAAAAAACCTTTAGTATATGACAAAATTGTTAGAAAAGGATTTACGGAAATAAAAGATATTTTTGAATAAGAAAAAGAGAGGTGATAATGATGAATATTATAGTTATTTTACAAATGATAATAGTAGTTATAATAGTTGTTTTTATCATTCTCGTACTTAGACAAATTAATGTTAATAAAAAGATAAAAAGAATTAGTCCTTATGCTTTAGAACCATTAAATGATAATTCGTTATCTTTTAGTGATAAGCTTTGGTGTAAGTATTTGGTTTTTGTTCGAAAACTAGGAAATAAATTTAAAAAGAGTAAGTTTATTGTTAAAAGAAGTAAAAGATATGAAAAGTATATCAAGTACAGCAACCGTGATAAAATTGAAGCTACGGACTTTATTGTTCATAAATTAGTTATTGCCTCTATCTTTATTTTAATAATGGCTTTTTCACAAATCTTTACTCTTAAGGTAATTGGAATATTTAATTATATTGTTAACTTTTTAATAGGTTTTTATCTTTTGGATATTTATTTATTTTTTAGTTATCGAAAGCAAGCTAAACTTATTGAAAATGAACTTCTTCGAGCAGTTATTATTATGAATAATGCTTTTAAGTCGGGAAAGAGTATTTTACAAGCACTTAAAATTGCTTCGGAAGAATTACCTGAACCAATTAGTGATGAATTTAAAAAAATGTATATAGATGTTAAATTTGGATTATCTGTCGAGATGGTATTTGATAGATTTGCAAAGAGGGTTAATTTGGAAGAAGCAGCTTATATTGCATCATCTTTAACGATACTAAATAAAACTGGTGGTAATATTGTCGAAGTTTTTTCATCGATTGAAAAAACGTTATTTGATCGAAAGAAGCTTAATGAAGAACTTAAAAATATATCGGCTAGTCCAAATATGATTGTTAAGGTTTTACTAGTTGTACCTTTTATTTTTGTTCTCTTTATTTATATGCTTAATCCAACATATTTTGATCCTTTATTTGAATCACCTTTAGGCTATATGATAATTGGTATTATTATAATTATGTTTATTATTTATGCTTTACTTCTTAGAAGAATACTTAAGGTAGAGGTGTAGTTATGAAGAATAATAATGTATTTGGAAAGCTTTTTAATAAAAATGTACTAAATAAAATTCAAAGAAAAATTGATTTGGCGGTACTAAATAGTAAATTTGATGCAGTATCATTTTTAAGTATTAGAATTATTACGACAGTTCTTGTTTTTATTATTGTTTTTTCCAGTTTTAAGTATGGTTATATTTGGGCTTTAATTGTTTCAGTTATCTACTATATTTTATTTGAAAAGTCGCTTTTGAATGACAAAATTAAGAAGAGAGAACAAAAACTTAATATTGAAGCTATTTACTTTTTTGAAGTGCTTACGTTATCACTACAGACAGGACGTAATTTAAGAGAGGCAATTATGATAACGACAAATGCTATTGATAGTGAACTTTCAAAGTTATTTAAAGAGGCACTACGTGAAACAACTTTTGGTAAAAGTTTGACGGAAAGTCTTACGGATATGCAAAAGAAAATACCTTCGGATACGGTTAATAATATTATTCTTAATTTGACACAGGCTAATCTTTATGGAAGTAGTATTATTGATGATATGTATAATCAAATTGATTATTTACGAGAAAAGAGAAGAATGGAAGTTAAGACAATAATTACTAAGATACCAACGAAGATTAGTATTATATCGGTTTTCTTCTTTATTCCACTTTTGCTTCTTATTATTTTAGGACCTGTTCTTCTTAGCTATCTTGGCTAAAAATTAGTTATATAGTTCTTGACTAGATAATAAAATAATAGTATTATATATGAGAAAAATGTACGAGGAGGAGATATTATGTCAGGACATAGCAAATGGTCCACGATTAAAAGAAAAAAAGGGGCAATTGATAGTGAGAGAAGTAAAGTCTTTCAGAAACTTGCTAAAGAGTTATATGTAGCAGCGAAGAGTGGAGATGCTAATCCGGAAAATAACTCGGCTCTTAGAATGGTAATTGAAAAAGCTAAAGCTGAAAATATGCCTAAAACGAATATTGAGTCAGCGATTAATAAAGCTAAGAATAAGGGTAATGATGAAAATTATGAATCGGTAAGATATGAGGGATATGCTCCAAACGGAATTGCGGTAATGATTGATTGCCTTACGGATAATAAGAATAGGACGGCTGGTTTTGTCAGAAGTACTTTGACAAAAAGAGGCGGTAATCTTGGAACAGATGGATCGGTAAGTTATCTTTTTGAAAGAAAAGGTGTCATGGTTTTAGATAAAGTCTACGATGAAGATAAAATGATGGAAGATGTTCTTAATTTAGATGTATTAGATTTTATTTCTGATGATGATGGATACACAATTTATACAGAACCTAATAATTTTATTGAAGTAAAAGATGAACTTACGAAAATGGGATACGATAATTTTCTTTTGAGTGAAGTTACTTTTGTTCCAAATAATTATATTGCTCTCGATGAAGAGGGTACAGAAAAGGTAATGGGACTTATTGATGCTTTAAATGATTTAGATGATGTACAGGCAGTTTACCATAACTTGGAATTGTAATAACTTTTTTGTTGATATTAGTTTTGAATTGTGTTATTATAATAATAGGTAAATAGCAGAGGTGATAAAATGAAATTTAGAACATTAATTCTTGTTTTGACTGTCACATTCTCTGTTATTTTTGTTTCAATGTTAGGATCTTCTTATGCTTATTATATAGCAACGGGAGGAACAAATATTAATGTTACGACGGCAGATATCGATCCTGATGTGGCTGTTGTTTTTAATCAAAGTCAATATATTAATATGAGTACTGGGATTCCAATCGCTCCTGAAAATGTTGATAAAATGGCTAGTTCTTCAATATTTACACTTTCACCAAATGGTGATGTATTAAAAAAATCAGATGTTGCCGTAACGATTAGCATTATTAATTTATCTGTGGATAGCGATTTAAGAATTGATGACTTTAAGTATAAGCTTACATGTGACGATGGAAATGAAGAGCGTGATTTAATTATTGGAACGGGAGCAGATTTTACGGATGATATTTTGTCTAAAGAAACGATGGTCCTTGGAACGCTAAGTACAATTGATGGGACATTTGATATTTATAAGGATTATACGTGCACACTTAGAATTTGGTTACAAGAGACAAATGATAATCAAAATGCTTTAATGAACAAAAAGTTTACAGGTCTTATTAAGGTCAATACGTTATTTAGAGGATAGTGAGGTTATTCATGGAAAAGAAAAAGATAATTATATCAATTATAGTTGTCGTTTTGCTTGTTATTGTAGTAGTGGGTGCTACTTATGCTTTCTTTGTATCAAGAACGAATGAAGGCGGTGCAAAAGCTAATTCGGGAGAACTCGATATTAATTATGTTGCTCCTGATGATATAACAGGAGAACTTAAATCTTCAGAAACGAGAGAAGATGGACTCAAAGCGATATCGACGGTTAGCTTGGGAACTAATAGTGTTTCAGCACTATTTAATATGTATGTGACCCCACTTGCTCTTACTAATCTTAATATCCCCGCTTTGAAGTGGGAAGTTGAAGGAGTACAAGGAGGAAGTACTGTCTATACAAATAGTGGAGACTTTAGTACAGCCTCAGTTAATGAAAAAATTCCTGTCGTTACGGAATATGAACTTACAGAAAAAAGTACTACTTTTACTGTTTATATATGGCTTGATGCAAATTTATTAACATCTGGTATTAATGATGTCAGTTTTAAGGCTAAAATAAGTGTTGATTCGACACCGGTTACTGGTAAATTCTAGAAAGAGAGAAAAGTAAACGCATAGTTTATTTACTTTCTTTTTTTGGGCTTATATTGTATAATTATAATGGTGATAATATGAATGGTAACGGTATGATTATCAAGATTAGTAAAGTTTCAGATATTGCAAATATTACAGAAAAAACAAAGTATATTAATCTTATTATCGATAATGATATTGGGGATGCTATTCATTATTTTAGACAGTATGGACAGAATTTTTCTTATGCTGATATGGTAGGAGATAGAAGCGGCTTTATTTATGCTGATTACGATATATTTAATAAAGGCGAAGAAGTAGTTACTAATATTTTAAAAAGAATGCCTGAAGAAGGATCAACACTAGAAAAAATTAGGTATCTTTATTTAGAACTTGGTAAAGTTATGAATATGGATATTAATGCGATGGAAGATAAAAACGAAATGGTTTCTTTTGGAACAATTAGTACGATTAATAATATATGGAGTGCTTTAGCAAATCATAAAGGAAATGATATAAGTATATGTAAAATATTTATGTATTTATGCTCACAAGTAGGAATTAAATGTGAACTTGTAAGTGGTAGTATAAGAGGAAATATTGTAAATAAGGTATATATAGATGATTCTTTTTTGTTAGTTGACTTGGCTAATGATATGGCAAATATTCAAGCTGGTATGCAAACTAAATTCTTTGATAAATATAATGACGATAAAGAAATGGATATAAAATTAGGTTATATTAAAGAAGAATATTTAGATGATAAAATTGATAAGGCACTTGCGAATATTAATTATACGAGTGAAGATGTTTTAGAGAGAATTCTTTCTTTGACAGAAAAATTAATTAATGTTAATAAAATGGGAACAGTTGAATTAGGAAAAGTATATCAAATGATTTTTGATAAATATGCTCCAAACTATGATATTAAAGTTAATAATCTTTTTGTATGCAGTAATTTAAATGGACAAGAACATTTTATTGTTTTTAGTTATGGTAATAATTTGTATAGTTATAATTATAATAAGGGCTATTTTGTTGCTATTGATGCTAAAATGCTCTATGGAAAAATGAAAGAGTGTAAAATCGGCTTATATGATGATGAAGACTTTAGATTAATGAAGGAAGGAATTATACTATGATATTGGTAATTATTTTCTTACTTGGCGTTTTGATTATATGTTCTTTTTTAGAAGTTTCTTTTTCAGGTCTTAATATTATTAGAATTAAGAAAATGATGGAAAATAAGAATAAAAAAGCAAAACTTGTCTATGAGTTATATCAAAAATATTCGGAATCAATGACAACTATTTTGATTGTTAATTGTATTGCTAATGTTTTTTCTTCATCACTTACGACATATTATTTTTCTAATTTATTAGGAGATAAATATGTTGTAGTGGTAACGATTGTTCTTACGATTATCGTTCTTATTTTTACAGAAATTATTCCGAAAATTATTGGAAGAGAATATTCAGAATATTTTGCTATGAAACTTTCTTTTTTACTTAAATATTTAATTGTGTTATTTATGCCTCTTAATAAGATTATTGATAAGTTTGAAAGACTAATTAAAGATGATCACAAGGTTACGGCGACAAAAGATGAATTAGTGGAAATTGTTAAAACGATTAAAGATGAGGGTGTAATTGAAGAAAAAGAAAGTAATTTTATTCAGAAGGCTGTTATATTAAAAAAACTTAAAGTACAAAATATTATGGTCGATAAAGATAATGTTTCATATTTATATGATACGGCTTCTTCAAGTAAAGTTAAAGATTGTGTATTTAGAGATAATCATGCACGTATTCCTATTATTGATAAAGATAATAAGGTAGTTGGTATTCTTTATGAAGTTGATTTATTAGATGAACTTTTAAATAATGGTAAAATTAGTATTAAAAATTCGGTAATGAAACCAGTTTGTGTAAGTAAGAATACAAATTTGGCTTCGTGTTTGGAACTACTTAGTAGGGCAAGAGTACATATGGCATTAGTTACGGACCGAGATAATAATTTTTTAGGAATTGTAACAATGGAAGATATTATTAGTGAACTTATGAAGTCTTAGGACTTCTTTTTTGATGAATAGATTTATTGGGTATTTTTTGATATAATATAGTCGTGATGAAAAATGATAGTAAAAATTGATAAGTTAGCACATGATTTTAGAGGAATAACAAAAGTTAATGATAAGGTTACGTTTGTTTCTGGCGTTCTTCCTTCAGAAGTTGTCGATATTAAAGTAATCAAAGAAAAAAAGAATATTAATGAGGCAGAAGTTATTTCTTTTGATAAAAAAAGTGAAGATAGAATAGAAGTAAAATGTCCTTACAGTGATAGGTGTGGAGGATGTGATGCTGGATATATTAGATATGATAAACTTCTTGAATATAAAAGAGAGATATTTAGTGATATTATGAAAAGATATGCTAATTTAGATATTAAACCTTCAATAATAAGGAGTGATAATATTTATGGATATCGAAATAAGATTACTTTGAAGGTACTTAAGGGGAAACTGGCTTTTAATAAGCATGATAGTAATGAATTAATTAATGTTTTATCTTGCCCTTTAGCAAATGATAAGATTAATAATGTTATGAAGATACTTAATAGTACCAATTTATCTGGCGTTTTAGAAGTTACAATTAAAGGTACTGATGAAATAATGGTAGTAATAAAGGGAAATATTGATAATAATTTATTAATTACAAAATCAAATAGTGTTTCAAGTATTATTTTAAATGGGAAAGTTATTTATGGTAACGAATATATTAGAATTAAAGTTAATGATATTATTTATGCAATATATCCAGAATCTTTTTTTCAAGTTAATACATCAATGATTTCGAAATTATATGATAAGATAAAGGAAGAGGCAGGAACGGGGAAGATACTTGCTGATTTATACTGTGGAGCGGGAACAATCGGTATATATCTTGCGGATAATTTTGATTATGTTTATGGTATTGAAGTTAATAGTGATGCTGTTAAAAGTGCTAATTTGAATAAAGAGATTAATGGAATTGATAATATTTCTTTTGAATGTAAAAAGGTTAGTGATATGGAACTATTAAATTCAGATGTTATTACTGTCGATCCTCCAAGAAGTGGTTTGGATAAAAAGACAATTGAACTACTTTCTAAGAGTGGGGCTAAAAAAGTTATCTATGTTTCTTGCAATCCAATAACGCTTGCTAGAGATATTAATTTACTTAAAGATAATTACAAGGTAAATAATATAACATTATTTGACATGTTTCCAAATACCAAACATATGGAAAGTGTGTGTACGTTAAATTTGTTATAAATAATTATTAGGTGATTGTATGAAAAAGATGCATATATTTTTGATGATTATGATTTTGATAATTGTTTTATTGATAGGATATTTTCTTTATGATTTGAATATTATTCCTCATATAAAATATACAAATGAACATTTTGGAATTGATACTTATGTTAGTTCTAATGATGAAGATAAGGATGGAATTGATGATCAAAAAGATATTCTTTTAAGTGTTAGAGAATATATTAAAAAGAGACCAAAATATAAAAGTAATTATTATAGTGATGGATACCCTGACGATGGGTACGGAGTATGTAGTGATGTTGTAGCTTTTGGCCTTTTAGGAGCGGGCTATAATCTTCGTGATTTAGTAAATGATGATATAATTAATAGTGGTGAAGATTATGATATTAATGAGCCTGATAAAAATATTGATTTTCGAAGAGTTAGAAATTTAGAAGTATATTTTAGGCATACGGCAATTAAACTTACGACAGATATTAATGAAATATCAGAGTGGCAAGGCGGAGATATTGTTATTTTCAAAAAGCATATTGGAATTATATCAGACAAGAGAAATAGAAAAGGAATTCCTTATGTTATTCATCATAGTAATCCTTATCAAATTATTTATGAAGAAGATATTTTAAAGGAAAGAAGTTCTGAAATAATAGGGCACTATCGAATTAGTTAGGTAATAGTTATGACAAAGGAAGAAATTATTGATAAAAAACTGGAAGAACTTAAAAAATCAGAATTTAGATCTCGATTTAAACTTGGTAAAAAGGAAGTTAATTATATTGATGATAAAGGATTAAATACGATTAGGAAGCACGCTTATGATTTTATTTTAGTAAGACTTTCTAACTATCCAATTGTAAATGATGGAAAACAGACTCCAATGCGAGGACATCCTGTTTTTATTGCTCAGCATGCAACGGCAACTTGCTGTCGGGAATGTTTATATAAGTGGCATGGTATATCACCAAAAAGAGAACTTAAGAATAATGAAATTAACTATATTGTTTTACTTATTATGACATGGATAGAAAAAGAATATAATAAAGTAAAGGAAAAGTGATTTAAAAAAATGAAAAAGTATGGAAAAATAATTATTATTTTGGGTCTGCTACTAATATTTTCTGTTATTGCTATAAATGTTTTTAATGATAAAAGTATGGTTATAGATAAAATGGTTCAAGATTTAGCATCTAATTTGGTACGAGATAATTTGACACCAATAGTAAAAGTTATTACTTGGTGTGGAGATAGTCTATGTATGATTATTGGTACTATTTTGGTCTTAGTATTTGTTAAAAAGAAAAAGATAGGACTATCGGTATTAATTAATTTGTTAGTAATTGCTATTTTGAATTTTGTACTTAAACTTATTTGGATGAGACCGAGACCGGAACTTGATATGCTTATATATGAAGATGGATTTAGTTTTCCATCGGGGCATTCGATGGTCAGTATGGCTTTCTATGGATATTTGATTTATCTTATCTACACTTATGTTGATAATAGAAAGGTAAAATGGCCTCTTTTGATATTTTTGATGTTAATAATATTACTAATAGGATTTAGTAGGATATATTTAGGTGTTCATTATGCTTCTGATGTTATAGGTGGATTTTGTTTTTCAATCGTCTATTTGTTTATTTATATTAAGATGGCTAAAAAGTATATTTAGTTATCTTTTTTCTTGACTTTTATCTTCCTTGTAATATAATAAAGATTAAAAAAATAGAAGGAGGATGAAAGATGAATTTGAAAATGCTTCCCGATTCGGAAAAGCCTAGAGAGAGATTATTAAAATATGGTAAAGAAAATATTTCGACGAGTGAGCTTATCGAAATAATATTAAGATCAGGAACAAAAAAAAGAAGTTTAAAGGAAATTTCCCACAATATTCTTGCTAATATGGAAAGTGTTAGTAAGCTAAGAGATATGGAAGTAAGTTCGTTATCAAATATTGATGGAGTAAGTGAAATTAAAGCTATAGAATTAATCGCAGCGGTTGAACTTGGTAGAAGAGTCTATGAAGAAGATAATTATAATGAATTAGTTAATTTAACAAGCCCAGAAGCGATTATTAATTATTTTCATAATTTATTTAAAAATAAAAAACAGGAATTTTTTTATGTTGTATATCTTGATAATCAGAAAAATTATCTTGGTAAGAAGTTATTATTTAAGGGAACTGTCAATTATTCAGTCGTTCATCCAAGAGAAATATTTAAGGAAGCATATATGTTATCTTCTAGTTATATCATCTGTATTCATAATCATCCATCAGGAGATGCTAGTCCATCTCGTAACGATATTGAAACAACAAAGATGATTAAAGAAATAGGGGAAATACATAGAATTAAATTACTTGACCATATTATTATTGGAAATAATAATTATTATAGTTTTTATGAAGATAACAATTTGTAAGATAGTGAAAAAGCCTTTTATTTTAAAGAAAAATATTATATAATTAAAGTGATAGGACAGTGATATATATGCTCGGAAAGAGAAAGAAGAAAATATCGAAAAAATTGATTGCTGTTTTAATAGTTTTGGTAGTTGTAATTATCTTGGTTATTTTTTCTTTTACTCTTAAAGGAAATAGAAAACTTAGTCATGTTGAATCTTTTTTACGAGATGCTCTTGTATATGTGGAAAGAGTAGTGATGTCGCCTTTTAATTTTGTATCAGATAAATTTAAGGAATATAATGAATTAAAAGATGTTAGGGAAGAAAATGATATTTTGAAAACATCTATTGAGAGAGCGGACTCTTTAGAAAGTGAAAATATGGAACTTCGTAGACAACTAGAAAAACTTAAAGAGGAGTTAAATATTGATTATACACTTACTGATTATGAATATTTAAATGCAACAGTAGTAAGTCGTAATATTGGATACTGGTATAATACGATTACGATTGATAAAGGAACTTATAATGGTGTCGATAAAGATATGATTGTTATTAATGCTAAAGGTCTTATTGGAAAAGTTATTAGAACGACAACTTTTACCTCTGATGTTAGACTTATTACGACAAGTGATACGAATAATAAAATATCGGTTAATATAAGTAATGGAGATTATAATATATATGGGGTTATTAATGGCTATGACTATAAGAGTAATTTGTTAGAAGTTGAAGGAATTAGTAATACACTTAGTGTTTCGATTGGAGACTTTGTTTATACTTCGGGATTAGGTGGTATTTTCCCTTCAGGTATTTTGATTGGACAAGTTACAGAAATTGGAACAGATTCTTACGATTTAGGGAAAATTATTAAAGTAAAACCAGCGGCTGATTTTAGTGATATTAATTTTGTCAGTATTTTGAAAAGGAAGAGAGTGGCCGAGTGATTATCATTATTATTTATTTAATTATTTCTTTTTTACTAGATAGTTTTATGTCAAATATTTTTCCTAGTATGTTAAATAGTAGTAGTTTTTTAGCAACAATATATTCACTTATTAGTTTGGTTATTATTTATCCTTATTTTGAAAATGAAAAAAAGTATTTTGGATTAGCAATAATTATGGGATTACTTTTTGATATTTTATATACTTCGACATTATTATTTAATTTATTGTTATTTTTAGGAGCCGCGATTGTTATTAAAATACTTAATAAGATATTTCCAATTAATATTTTAACAGTAAATGGTATTAGTTTGATAGTTATTATTAGTTATCATTTACTTGCTTTTATAATACTTGGTATGGCATCAGGAATTAGTTATCATTTTATTTTGCTTCTTCGAATTATTAGTTCAAGTATTTTGATGACAATTATTTATACGTCAATATCTTATTTATTATTCAATTTGATATTTAAAAAATTTAATTTAAAACAAATAAAATAAAAAAATTTCTTATAAAAAGAAATTTGGCTCATTATTATTTGTTTTTATTATGCTTTGATTATTATCTTGAGAATTATCAGTGGTTTCTTTAGTTTTATTTTCTTCTTGTTTTGGTGCTGAAGTGTTATTTGATGGTGCACTCTTTCGCGTATCAGTTTCATCTTTGAATACTGAAGCTATCTTTAACATTGATTTCATGTTATTCATCATTGGTCCAACTTGTTTGACAACGGGGATAGCTTGGTTTACGACTCCTAATGCTTTAGAAGCGTTATTTAGGAGGCCAGACCAATTAAAGGACCTAAGACCACTAAAGATTCCTCCTCGAGCAGCTCCTCCTGGTGCTAAGCCAAGAAGGGCTCTTAAACCTCCACCTGTTCTTACGGGCATACTTGGTGCCATAGGTGGAACAGCTCGCAACATATTACCATAGCCCATGTTTGGCATCATAAAAGGACCTTGCATACCATTTCCGTACATTATAATACCCCTTCCTAAAATAATATATGAAAATGGATAAAAAAGTGTTAAAAAAGTTTAATAGTTATGTTATAATGTAATGTAGAATAGGTGATAGTATGAACGTGAATGGACAACGACGTATTGTTAATGGAAATGGTACTAATAATAGTAATAATAATAATAATAATAGCAGTGCTACTTTTAGTTCAAGCCGTGGCATTTCGGGAAATGAGGCCGTTACAAAAGTTAAGAAGAGATATAAATATCTTTGCTATGATAAAAATGGTAAACAGGTAAAAGGATATTTTGACGCTTTTCGAAGAATGGACGTCGAATCTTTTTTAACGAGTCAAGGTTATAAAATTGTCGAAATAAAGGAAACGAAAATTAGTAAGACAGCTTCTTTCTTTTCTTTTCAAAGAGAAATGAGTTATAAAGATTTGGTTTTCTTTTTGACACAGCTATCAACTTATATTAAGTCTGGTATTCCACTTACGGATTCAATTAGTATATTGGAAGGACAGACAAAAAGTGCAAAGAAAAGGGATTTGTTTAAGAAGATTTTATATGAACTTAATACGGGTGCTAATTTTAGTGAAGCATTATCGAGACAGGGAGGTACTTTTCCAAAACTTCTTATCAATATGTTAAAGACATCAGAACTTACTGGTAATTTAACTGAAGCATTAGATGATATGGCGCATTATTATAAAACAGCTGATTCGAACCGCAAGCAAATTATATCTGCACTTACTTATCCAAGCGTCGTTTTGGTAGTTGCAGTAGCGGTACTTACTTTTTTACTTATTTTTATAGTACCAAAGTTTGAGTCAATATTTTATGATTTGGGTTCGGACTTACCGCCAATTACCGTTTTTTTGATAAATCTAAGTAATTTTTTACAAGATAATATTATTAAAGTTCTTCTTGTATTAGTGGCTCTTGTTATTATTTTTGTTGCGATGTTTAAGAATATTAAAAAGTTTAGATATGCTATTCAATGGTTAGTTATGCATATTCCTGTCATTAAAGATGTTATTATTTATAATGAAGTTGTAATGTTTACAAAAACGTTTTCTTCTTTGATTAGGCACGATGTTTTTATTACTGATAGTATTGAAATGTTAGGAAAAGTTACAAATAATGAAATATTTAAGAATATTATTAGAGAAGCGGTTAATAATTTGAGTACAGGAGCAGGGTTATCAAAGGCTTTTGATAATCAGTGGGCTTTTCCAACAATTGCCTATGAAATGCTTGTAACTGGTGAAAAAACAGGTAGACTTGGGATTATGATGGAAAATGTTGCTAATTATTATGAAGAGGAACAAAAGAATCTTGTCCAAAGGCTTAAGAGTTTAATCGAACCAGTTATGATTATCTTACTTGCTTTTATTGTCGGTATCGTTCTTTTGGCGATATTTATTCCAATGTTTAGTATGTATAGCGATATAATTTAGGTGAAGTTATGGATATGTTAATATATACAATATTATTTGTTTTTGGATCGATTATGGGTAGCTTTCTTAATGTTCTTGCAGTTCGCTTATCAAATAATGAATCGATATTATGGCCGAGAAGTCACTGCTGTAACTGTGAACATAAACTTAGATGGTATGAACTTATACCGATTGTATCTTATGTTATTCAAAGAGGAAAAAGTAGATGCTGTCATACGAAGATACCTATCAGTTATTTAATAATTGAGATAATAACAGGTATTCTTTATATGGTCTCTTACCATTCTTTTGGTTTTAGTTACGATTTTGTTATCAGTTTGATATTTATATCATCTCTTATTGTGATTATTGTGAGTGATATTGAATATATGATTATTTTAGATGAGATTATTGCTGTATCATGTATTGCTATTATTATTTTGGAACTTATTTTCTTTGGACTAGATTATACGGTCGGTAAGATTGTTTCAGGAATACTTGCTTTTGTAACAATGTATGTAGTAAAATTAATTGGAGATAAGATGTTTAAAAGAGAATCGATGGGTGGGGGAGATATTAAACTCATGTTTCTCTTTGGAATAGTTATTGGTTATTATTTATCAGTATGTGATATTTTCTTAGCAACTTTTATTGCTTTTCCAATTGCTATATATCTTTTATTTAGTAGAAGAGATAACTTAATACCTTTTGGACCATTTTTAGCAATGGGAGCAATACTTATTCATATATCAAAAATTGATATCAATACGATAATTAATTTTATTATTAGGTAGAAGTGGTAATAAAAAAGCTTTTAGTAAAAATAATATGCTTGTAAAACAGCTTGTTAAAATATAGCTATCATGTTAAAATTAAATCAAGATAGGAGAGCTGTTACATGCATAAATAAATATAAATGGTTATCATTCTTTTATATACTCAGTTAATAGTGAGTTAATATATGTACTTGTAAGTCCTTATGAATTAAGAAGTAATAGTAAAGAAAATACTATGAAAAGTTTAGTATTGATTACTAGAGTTTTTTATAGCCTTTTTGTCGGAGGTGGATAATGAAAAAGAAAGTATCTATTAGTATTTTAATAATTGCAGGAATATTATTAGTAGTAGGAAGTTTGTACGGAACATTTGCCTATAATAGTATTGTTACATCTAACAATGATTCTTATACAGTAACATTAAGCGGAAATAGTGAAAAAGTAACAGTACCCGCTAGCGGTAGTAAAACAGTTGTCTATAAGGTAACTAATACTAATAAAGGTGTTGTTCAGTATGGACTAGCATATCAAGGCAGTAATATTAATGTTTATTATTATGAAGATACTGAAGATATGCCATCAGGCTTAATCGACTATGGACAGAATAAATTTATTAAATTATATATAGAAAACACTAGTTCTTCTTCAAGTACAGTAACTATAAAACCAATACTGGGCTATGAACATGGAGGCAACTTAATAATACCATCTGGGTATTCTTTAGTAACAGAAGAGCATAGTCTAAATCCTAAAACACCATATACTGATTTTGAATATATCTTAGGCGATGAAAATCCTACAATTACACAACTTAAATTTCATAATTATTGTAATGAATATGATTGGGATAATTATGATGAAGAAAGCGGGAATTATGCATGTTTAGAATATAACCCTGGAATAACTGATTATATACAAGGCAATTCTATCAATTTAAAAGAAAATGACATTTTATTAACAAAATATATTGGTGAATCTTCCGATGTTATTATTCCAGATACTTATGTAGTAAATGAAAAAACATATAATGTTATTTTGCTAACAGTTTACCAAACTACTAGCCTTTATGATGACCATGATGATTATATTTTAGACGGTATTTTCTATGACAATGATTTGATTAAATCCGTTGAATTTAGTGGTAATGTTCAGTTTATGGGGTTATCAACAGACGATGTGTTTTCTGGTGAAGAACAATTTTATACGCTTAATTCTATGCTTGATTTATTTAGAGGCTGCTCTAATTTAACTAATGTGTCCTCTATACCCTATGGAATTACAGATATGGAGAGTACTCTTTTTGGTTGTACAAGCTTAGTTAATGCTCCAAAGATACCAGCAAGTGTGACAAATATGAGTTATACTTTTGAAGGCTGCACAAGTTTAGTCAATGCTCCCGTAATACCGGAAGGCGTGACAAATATGCCCGCTACCTTTGAAGGCTGCACAAGTTTAGTCAATGCTCCCGTAATACCGGAAGGTGTGACAAGTATGATCTCTACCTTTGGAGGCTGCACAAGTTTAGTCAATGCTCCCGTAATACCAGCAAGTGTGACAAATATGAGTGGTACCTTTTATGGCTGCACAAGTTTAGAAACAGCTCCAGAAATACCAGCAAGTGTGACAAATATGAGTTATACTTTTGAAGGCTGCACAAGTTTAGTCAATGCTCCCGTAATACCAGCAAGTGTGACAAATATGAGTGGTACCTTTAGTAGATGCACAAAATTAACGGGTACCATTAGAATTAATTCTACTGAAATAAGTTATGCAAGTTATGTATTAAATGGTACAGAACTACCTATAACTGTGGAAGTGCCTGCTAATTCTACTACGTATACTACGTTCAGTAATACTAAACCTGTACTTCCATCTAATGTTACAATAAAGACATTTTAAATGATTAATAAATAATTGGGAATAGACAGTGTGTCTATTCTTTTTGTTGTGTAAAAAGAGTGTCTATTCCTTGATATTAAAGGGGAAATATTATATAATTAAGATGGTGGTTAATATATGGAAGATGTAGTAAAAAGAATATATAATTATTCTTTGGAAGAGATAATGGGTGATAGTTTTGGAAGATATTCTAAATATATTATTCAAGATAGAGCTATTCCTGATGTTAGGGATGGTTTAAAGCCTGTTCAGAGAAGAATATTATATTCAATGTATAAAGAAAAGAATACTTATGATAAACCAACAAAGAAGAGTGCTAATGCAGTTGGTATGGTTATGGGTAATTATCATCCACATGGAGATTCTAGTATATATGAAGCTATTGTTAGAATGAGTCAGCCATGGAAGAATGAAGCGCCTCTTATTGAAATGCAAGGTAATAATGGTTCAATTGATGGTGATAGTCCAGCTGCTGCTCGTTATACGGAAGCAAGACTTTCGAAAATAGCAGGTGAACTTCTTCGCGATATTGATAAAGCAGGTATTGTACCAATGGCTCCCAATTATGATGATAGATTACTTGAGCCAACTGTTTTACCTAGTAGATTTCCTAATTTATTAGTCAATGGAACGACGGGAATATCAGCGGGATATGCAACTAATATGCCTCCACATAATTTAGGAGAAGTTATTGATGCAACGGTATTTAGAATTGATAATCCTAATTGCCGATTAGAGACAATTATGAATTATGTTAAAGGTCCTGATTTTCCAACGGGTGGTATTGTTCTTGGAAAAGATGGAATAAAGGCAGCTTATGAAACTGGTAGAGGTAAAATCTTTGTTAGAGCTAAAGCTGTTATAGATAAAAATAAGATTGTTATTAATGAAATTCCTTTTGATGTTAATAAAGCTTTACTTGTTAAAAAGATTGATGAACTTAGAATAGATAAAAAAATTGATGGTATAGTTGAAGTTAGAGATGAATCGGATAAAGATGGATTACAGATTGCTATCGATTTGAAAAAAGAAGTAGATGCTAATAATATATTAAATTATTTATATAAAAATACGGATTTACAAATTTCTTATAATTTTAATAATGTTGTTATTGTTAATCGTAGACCTATGCAACTTGGACTTCTTGGAATATTAGATGCTTATATTGCTCATCAGAGAGAAGTTGTCTATAAGGGTACGGAATATGATTTGAAAGCTGCGAAAGCAAGCTTTCATATTATGGAAGGCTTAGTTAAGGCTATATCGATATTAGATGAAGTTATTGCTTTAATTAGAAGATCAAAAAATAAAGCGGATGCTATTCTTAACTTAGTAAAAGAATATGAATTTACTAATGCTCAAGCTGAAGCTATTGTTAATTTGCAGTTATATAGACTTACTAATACGGATGTTGTTTTATTAGAAGAAGAGATGAAAAAATTGCAAGATAAAATTAAATTATATGAAGAAATTTTGACTAATCCAAGTAAATTAGATTCGGTAATTAAGGATGATTTAAGAAAGATTAAGAAAGAATATGCAATAGAGAGAAGAACAGAAATTAGAGATGAAGTTGAAGAAATTAAAATTGATACAACGACGATGATCCATAAAGAAGCTGTCGTAGTAGCAGTTAGTAAGGAAGGTTATATTAAGAGAGTTCCTCTTAGGAGTTATTTATCTTCAAATGGAGAAGAAACGACTTTAAAAGATGGAGATTATATTATTGGATTATATAATATTACGACTGCGGATATAATTCTATTATTTACGAATATGGGTAATTATTTATATTTACCTGTTTACGATATACCGGAAAGTAAATGGAAAGATTTAGGTAAACATATAAGTAATGTAATTAGTTTGAATCCTGAAGAAAAATTAGTAAGTAGTATTCCTGTGTATGATTTTGATGAAGAAAAGTATATTACTTGCTTTTCGAAAATGGGTATGATTAAGAGAACACTTCTTAGTGAGTTTAAAGTTCAAAGATATAGTAAACCAATTAAAATGATGAATTTAAAGGATAATGATGAGCTTATTAGTGTGACAGAGTCGAGTAGTACGAACGTCTTTATTACGACATCATGTGGGTATGGTTTGTGGTATGATGTTAGTGAAGTACCAGTTGTTGGTATTAAAGCAGCGGGTGTTAAATCGATTAGTCTTAAAGATGATTATGTTGTAAGTGGTACGTTATTCGATGTTGGTAGTGAGTTTATTACGATTCTAACAGATAAAGGAACTGGTAAGAGGACAAGACTTACAGAATTTGAAAAGACGTCGAGAGCTAAGAGAGGAATTCTTCTCATGAAGCCAATTAAGAGTAATCCTAGTAAAGTTATTATGACTTATATTACTAATGCAAAGAATTTAATTGGTATTGTGTCTGACAACTATAGCAAAGTTATTAAGATTAATGAAATACCAATAATGGATAGATACAGTAATGGTTCTTATGTTATTAAAGATCAAATTGTTAATTCTTATTTAGTTAGTGAACTTGTGTCTAAAGATGATAATAAAGAAAAGGAAGAAATTAAAATGAAAAAAACTGATGTTTCTTTAAAGGAAATTGATGATAAACTCTTGTCAATTGATAGTATAATTAATAATGATGTCGAATAGTTTTTATTGAGGTTGATAAAATGATATATGTAAGTGATATTATAGATAAATGTGGTGGAAAATTAATATGTGGCGACTTATCTTTGCCTATTGAAAATATCTCGAAAGATACGAGAACAATTCAAGAGGGGGATATTTATATCGGAATTAAGGGAACTAATTTTGATGGTAATCTTTTTTATCAAGATGCTTTTAATAAGGGAGCAACTATCTGTATACTAGATAATATTGATGAGTCATCTATTAGTGATAAATATTTAAGTAAAACGATTGTTAAAGTTGATGATACTGTAAAGTGTCTTCAGGAACTAGCGGCTTACAAAAGGGAAATTAATGATATACCAGTAATAGCTGTTACTGGTAGTGTAGGTAAAACTTCGACTAAAGAAATGATTGCTTCCGTTCTAAGTAAGAAATATAAGGTTTTAAAATCAGAAGGTAATAATAATAATCAGATTGGACTTCCTCTTAATATTTTGCGTTTAAAAGATGAAGACATTATGGTTCTGGAAATGGGAATGAGTAGTTTTGGTGAGATTTCAAATCTTACTAGAATTGCAAAACCAACAATAGGGGTTATTACGAATATAGGAACTTCTCATATTGGAGACTTAGGATCGAGAGAAAATATTATGAAAGCTAAGTTAGAAATTATTGAAGGACTTAACGGTCCTTTGATAATTAATAATGATAATGATATGCTTCATAATAATATTGAGATGATTAAGGAATTAAATAAAGTAATAACAGTTGGTATCAATAATAAAAGCGATTATATGGCAATGGAAATAGATGGTAATAATTTTATTGTTGATGGTGATAAAATGGAGTCTCCAATTAATAATATGGCTTTTATCTATAATTCTCTTATTTCTTATGTTGTTGGGAAATTATGCGATGTCGATGTTGAAAAGATTAGAGAAGGTATATTAGATGTTCAGTTGGTAAGTGGGAGACTCGAATATAAAAAATTAGAAAATGGTGCAGTTATAATTGATGGAACTTATAATGCTTCTTTAGATGCTATTAAGTCTTCACTCGAAATATTAAGAAAAGAAAAGGCTACTAGAAGGGGAGCAATTATTGGTGATGTTTTAGATTTAGGGGAATATACAAGAGATATTCACCGAGAAATTGGTAGGGCTCTTTTAGAAAGTGATTTGGATTTTATTGTAACGATTGGTAGTAATACTAATTATACAGATGAATATTTGAAAGAAAATAAGTATGATAACTGGAAACACTTTGCTAAAGAAGAAGATAGTTATGAATATATTCAGAAACTTCTTAAATCAGGTGATGTTGTTTTGATTAAGGGGTCTCATGCAATGCACTTAGATAATATTGTTAAATGGCTTGTTCGTTGGTGAGATGGTGAAATGAAGAAACTTAAACTTAAGAAAACAATTTTGATATTTATTTCCGTCTTACTTTTTTCTTTTGATGTATATATTAGTAAAGATACAGCGATATATTCTTTTGAGCAATGTTTATATCAAATAATGAAACTAGAAGGAGCTAGTGCTTCGCCAATAATTACAGCTTTATTTTATATTATTATCTATGTACTAATATTTGGACTTATTTTTTATTTACCAATTATTGATTTTGGAAAAAAGGTTATTGTTAAGATTAAGAAGAAGGATGTTCAATTGTATCCTATTAAGAACTTAAAAGGATATGGAATTATCTTACTTAGTATTGGAATTTTATATTTGGCTAAACAGGTGGTTTTGTTTCCATATGTTAAAAATACAATATTTTCATCAACAGATATATTTGATAAATATTATACGGATACTTCAGAAGTGCAAATATCTTTTCCTGATAATAAGCAGAACTTAATATATATTTTTGTTGAATCACTTGAAGCATCAAGTATGAGTGAAGAAAATGGGGGAGAATTTAAGGAATCAATTATTCCTCATTTGGA
>CANRJI010000005.1 GCA_947630885.1 uncultured Bacilli bacterium | reverse complement strand
TTCACTATATGTTTTTATAATTACATTAGAAGGTGACCCCATATTAGCGTAAAATCTTTGAACAGTTCTAAGTGTAGCAGATCCATCTAATAATTCTAACGTAATAGTATTAGTAAAAGTTTCAGAAAATTCTTCAATATTGGGAGCCTCAATTCTAACAGTCCCTGTTAAATTAGTACAACCTGAAAAATTACCGACTAGCTGATTTACATTACGAGGAATAACTGGCGCTTCTTCCAAATTTGTACAGCTTACAAAACATTTCCCCATAGCTGTAACAGAATCAGGAATAGTAGGTGCTTTAATCAAATTAGTGCATCCAGCAAAAGTTCCATTAAGTATCATCACATCAGGAAGTTCTGGAGCAACAGTCAAACTTTGGCAATCAGCAAAAGTTCCATCAAGCATCATCCCATCAGGAATAACCAAACTTTCAAAATTCACTACCTTCTCTAATGATGTGCAATTCATGAAAACTCTTCTTAATCCATGAGAATGAGTTCCTTTTTGAAAATATACTTCCGTTATATCACTATTGCCATAGAAAAGGGAATTCCCTATATCAGTATTATAAGTTACTCCATCTAATACATACGTTTTTGCAATATTTACAACCTTTGACTGGCCAATATATTTTGTTAACTGAATATATGTACCATCATCATAACTAGTAATGGCGCATTCAAAATCACTAAGTGGATTATATACAACAAGAGGTTCTTTTGGTATTATTTTCATACGACTAGATAACACGACATCATCCTTACTACTTGATACACCAATTGTTAGTGTTAGTTTCTTACTATCGCCATTATAGATGGAAACTCCTAAAGTACATGAACTAGAACTGGATAAACTACCTGATGTATCCTTGCAAGTTGATGATTCGTCTATTCCCAATGCATAATTACCACTAACATTATAGTACCATGCTACATAATTAATTGTATTAGATAAACTATTATTTATATTAATATTTGAAGTAACTGTTCCTCCAGCAGGTACTGTAACATCAATTGCTTCAATAATTTCACTTTCATAGCCTAAATTAGATATCAAAGTAATAGGATTATTTATTTCTGCACTCGCGGTAAATAATGCAAAAGTAGATCCTATTCCTAATCCTATCATACCGATAGTTATTACTAAAAGTAAATAAATTGTTTTAAGTGATATCTTTTTTTCCATAATTTCCTCCAACAATAAAGAATGTAAAAAACTTTAGTAATTAATGCTAGAACATTCATAGACTTTTACTTTTATTTTGTATATTAATTATTAAAAATTGTAAACAAATAACTCATTAATTAGACTTTTTATTTAATTTTATATGTGTTACTACTTTCCTATCTTGATTTAATTTTAACATATATTAAAATTTTTATCAACACTCTAAATCTTATTTCTTTATATAAGCCCCTTTAATAAATCCCGTTATCAAAACAAGTATAATCGACAAATATAAAATAATCTTAACATCATTAATTACATATGCAATAAGAGACAAAATTCCTCTTACCAAACAAAAAATAGTTTCAGTTACCATTAAATATCCTTTAACATTAATATTATTTCCAATATCATAAATATTTTCTGTCGATACAACCTCAAACATTTTAACTCCTATTCCTTCAAAAAAACCAATAAGTAAAATCAAATATTTATTCGTAACATTTAACTTAAGTACTAAAAATAGACAAAATAACATATTTAAATACTTAAAATACTTTTCATCATCAATTTTTCTCACAAAAAAATAAATAAAAACACATGCCGAAATTCCCATTACCACATTAAAAATACCAACATATGATATTTTTTTAGCTACAAAAAGATATAAATATAAAGGTTGAAGAGATAAATTAAGCACTTTACCTTGTTCAAAAACAAAAAATAAACATTTCCTTTTTTCTATTTTTTCCAAAGCTATCTTTTCTTTATCAATTTCATCATCAAATCTAAATATCGGAATAACCGCGACTACCGATAAGATAATAATGATAATAGCTAACCACAAAATAGATATTTTACTTTGAAGATATGAAAAAATAAGTGAAGTAATAATAATTCCCACATTACTATATATCAAAATATTACCAATTTCCTGTTTTTTATTTTTATCGATAGCCTTAATAGCATAATAATGTCTAAAAGAATGATAACTGTAAGATCCAAAAGAATATATAAGACTAAAAATAATAAGATTTAATAAGTTTTTTTCCATAACCGACATAAAATAAAAACTTAAACTAAAAATAATACTAGATCCTATTAAAATATATTTTGGTTTTATAAATTTTGTCATATAAATGGAAAAGATACTTACCAAAATTCCACTCAAATATAAAACAGCATAGAAAAGAAGAATATCACGAAGCGAATATCCCATTTTATAAAGTAATACCGACGAAAAAATTTCAACAATATTTCGAGCAATCGTCGATATTAAAATAAATATATTGTATCTTTTGCTTCTCTTCATCGAATCACCATTTATAGTATGTATTTTTTAACTTTTATGATACAATATATTTCGAGGTGAAACTAAATGTTTCCATATTCACTTGATAATAAAAGATATCATACTCTAAATTATTTTTTCAAAACCAAATTTCATTCCAAAGTTTACAAAATAAGTTTAAATGCTGGATTTACTTGTCCTAATATCGATGGTACTAAAGGTTATGGTGGTTGCATTTATTGTTCCAAATTAGGTTCTGGTGAACACGGTGGTAATCCCCAAGATGATTTAATAACGCAGTTTTATAAGGTCAAAGAAGTTATCGATAAAAAATGCCAAGATGCCAAATATATTGCTTATTTTCAAGCGCGTACTAATACCTATGCTCCTCTTCCTATCTTAAAAGAAAAATATGAACAAGTTCTAAAGTTAGATAATGTTATCGGCATCTTTATTGCTACTAGATGTGATGCCATTACTGATGAAACACTTGATTACTTAGAAGAATTAAATAAAAGAACTTTTCTCACTATCGAATTAGGCCTTCAAACAATTCATGAAAAAACATCAAAGCTTATAAATCGTGGTCATACCCTTCAAGAATTTGATGATATGGTTCATAAACTCCATGAAAGAAATATTAACGTTGTCGTTCATATCATCAATGGATTACCTTACGAAACCGAAGAAATGATGCTTGAAACGGTAAAACATTTAAACAAACTAGGTATCGAAGGCATTAAGATTCATATGCTAAATATTATTAAAGATACCCCTCTTGCAAATATATATCAAAAAGAAGAATTTCCTCTTCTCACTAAAGAAGAATATATTGATATCGTTATTAAAGAGCTAGAATTACTAAACCCTAATATTGTTATTCATCGTATAACATCTGATCCTGATAAAGATAATCTAATTGCTCCTGATTGGCTCCTCAAAAAAGTAAGCATTTTAAATGGCATTGATAAAGAAATGAATGGAAGAGATACTTATCAAGGGAAATATGCCAAATAAAAAGCTCACATTTGTGAACTTTTTTTCTTACTTAAAATAATCTTAAAATATCATTAAGCGTTACATATATCATTAGAAGAATTAATAATCCAAAACCAATTGAATTAATAATACCTTCCGTTCTAGCTTTAATAGGTTTTCTTCTAATCTTTTCAATTATTAAGAATAATACTTTGCCGCCATCGAAAGCTGGGAAAGGTATTAGGTTAATAACACCAACATTCATTGATAGATAAGCAGTTAAATACATGATACTTGCTAATCCTTGCTTAGCTTGCGAATCCACCACCGTATAAATACCGACAGGACCAGATAAGTCTTTAACTGATACACCACCCATAAATAATTGTTTCAAAGTTAAAAGCATAAGTTTATATAAACTAACAGTTGTTTCGCAAGCATAGACAAAGGAATTGACAAGTCCTGTTTTCTTTGTTGTATCAAGACTGATACCAACAACATAACTCTTGTTACCCTCTTCATCTTCCATAACCATTGGTTTAACAGATACTTCACGTTTATTTTTACTAGCATCTTCTAAAACAAAAGTCATATTCTTCCCATCACTCATTTGAACATATAATTGTACTTCATTCCAACTTGAAGTTTTATGACCATCAACTGATACCACTCTATCACCGGCTTTAATTCCTGCTTCATATGCCGGATATCCTTCTGATACATTGGCAACAATTGGTTTTGTTGAAGTTGAACCATATATTAAAGCCATCACAAAGAGAAGTACAAAAGCAAAAAGGAAATTAAATGTTGCCCCCGCAACCATGATAATAAATCTTTTCCATACTGGTTTATTGCATAACTTGCGGTCTTTGTCTATCTTTGAATTATCGTCAGCATCTTCTCCAGCTAAACTGACAAAACCTCCAATTGGAATAAGTCTAAGACAGTATTCTGTTTCTCCACCTTTCTTTTTATAATGTAATATTTTAGGCCCCATTCCTATTGAGAATTCATAAACATAAACACCAAATAACTTTGAAAAGATAAAATGTCCAAATTCATGAACTAAAATTATTGCCCCCAATATCAATATAAACCATACTATCGCCATCTTTTTCCTCCTTAAAATAATCTAATTATTAGCGCCATCCCCAAAGCAATAAAGATTGCACTATCAAATCTATCTAATATACCACCATGGCCTGGTATTATATTACTAAAATCTTTTTTACCAAAATATCTCTTGATATTACTAAATACCAAATCTCCTATCTGACTAATAATTGTTAGTCCAAAGCTTACTAATACTGTAATAAAAGTAGACATATCCCCAATCACAGCTAAATAAAATAGTGTTCCGCCAATTGCTCCCATAAATGACCCAATGATACTACCTTCAATCGTTTTATTTGGTGAAGCATCCGTAAAATAATGTCTACCAATTAATAGTCCTCCAATATAAGCATATGTATCAGTAAGTGAAGAAATTATAAATATATATATGCACTTTGCTATATCTATCATTCTAAATTCAATTATTACCCTAAAAGACAGTGAAAGAAAAATAACAATTCCTAAAAAATAGCAAGCATCAACAATACTATATTTATTCTTATCATTATAGAAAACAATCGGTATAATGTAAGCTAAAATTAGCATGATAACTATTCTTTCAAAACTCAAATCTAAATAAATAGTACTAGAAGTAATTATCGCCAAAAAAAGGTACGATATAACTTTAATATAAGTAATCTTTACTTTTTTATATTTAATATCGATAAGCTCTTTAAGTCCTAAAATAGCCATAATTGTCATAACCAAAGCAAATACCTTTTCTCCAAGTAGAAAAGAACAAATAAGTATTCCAAGAAACAAAATAGCTCCTATTATACGTAATTTCATCACAACACCTACGCTATCTTATAATCATCTTCAAGTGAAAAAATAACATTTTCTTCTATCCAATTCTTTCTTGGTTCAACTGCATCACCCATAAGTACCGACACTCTCTTCTCAGCAAGAGCCGCATCGGTAATATTAACCTTAATAAGTTTACGATTTTCTGGTTCCATTGTTGTTTCCCAAAGCTGACTAGCATTCATTTCACCTAGTCCTTTATATCTTTGAACCTTATAATTTGATTTATTTTTCGTTTCTTCTTTAAGTTCTTCATTTGTCCAAGCATATATATGCTTACTACCATAACTAACTTTATATAAAGGTGGCATAGCAATATACAAATGTCCATGTTCAATTAATGGCTTCATATAACGATAAAAGAAAGTTAAAAGAAGACATTGAATATGTGCACCATCATCATCGGCATCGGTCATAATAATTACTTTTCCATAATTAATATCTTCAACATTAAAATCCGCACCAACTCCAGCACCAATCGTATATATTAAAGTATTTATTTCTTCATTTTTAAATATTTCTTCCATTCTCGTTTTTTCCGTATTTAATACTTTTCCACGAAGTGGAAGAATCGCTTGTGTCTTTCTATCTCTTCCCTGTTTTGCCGAACCACCAGCACTATCTCCTTCGACGATAAATAGCTCCTTTTCACTAGCCTTTTTACTTTGTGCTGGTGTTAACTTACCCGAAAGTAATCTTTCCGTCTTTTTACTATCTTTACCCTTTCTTGTCTCTTCACGTGCTTTTCTCGCAGCTTCCCTAGCATCTTTTCCCTTAATAGCTTTTCCTACTATCTGTGAAGCAATTTGTTTATTTTCTTCTAAAAAGAATTTTAACTTTTCCGTAACAATCGCTTCGACAATAGTTCTTGCTACTGGTGTTCCAAGTTTTGCTTTTGTCTGTCCTTCAAATTGTAATAAATCTTCTGGTATTTGAACTGATATAATCGCCGTAAGTCCTTCTCTGACATCCGAGCCATCAAAACTCTTATCTTTCTTTAAATAATTATTAGCTCTTGCATAATCATTTAAAACTTTCGTAATAGCGGTTTTAAATCCAACTTCATGTGTACCACCATCTGTCGTTTTAACATTATTGACAAAAGACACAATATTTTCTGAATAACTATCTGTATATTGAAGTGCTACCGAAACATTAACTTTATCTTTTGTAGCATTAAAACAAAGAGGTTTATGAAGTACTTCTCTTCCTTCATCCAAATATTCACAAAAAGCTTCTAAGCCATTAGCATAGTTAAATTTTTCACTACGATTTTCAATTTCATCAACTACTTCAATTGTAAGACCACTTATCAAAAAAGCTGATTCCTGCATTCTTTCGCATATTGTTGCGTAATTAAAAGTCGTTGTCGTAAAGATCTCTGGATCTGGTTTAAACTTTACTGTCGTACCCGTTCTATTTGTCGTTCCAACTTTCTTTAATGGAACAGTAACCTTTCCACCATTTTCAAACTTTATATAATATTCTCCGCCATCTCTTCTTGTTACAACTTCCATAACACTACTGAGGGCATTAACTACTGAACCACCGACACCATGTAGTCCTCCTGATACCTTATATCCACTTTCACTAAATTTACCACCAGCATGAAGAACCGTATAGATAACTTCTGGAGTTGATTTCCCTGAAGCATGCATTCCAACTGGAAGACCACGTCCTTTATCAGTAACACTTACTGCCCCATCTTTATGTAAAACAATCTTTAAATAATTACCATAACCATTTAAGGCTTCATCGATAGAATTATCGACAATTTCCCATACTAAATGATGTAATCCTCTCTTATCAGTTGAACCAATATACATACCTGGTCTTTTTCTAACTGCTTCAAGTCCTTCTAATATTTTTATGGAACTTTCATCATATTTTGCTGTCATTCTATCACTCTCTCTACTAAATCCATCCTAATTATACTATAATTTTGCCCTAAGAACAAGTATCTTGTCATTTTAGTTGACATAAAATTGCTTATTATAAATGAAAAAAATGATACCCTAAGTATCACTTTTCATATCTTAATACATTCCCTGAATTTTCTTTATTGTTTCATTATCTAAAGAAGATATCTTCCAGTTGCCGTCTTTATCTTTAGCGACATCAAAATCAATCGTATATGTTACCTTATCTTTTACTTTTTCCAAATTAGATAGTTTCGTATCATTATATTCGTATGTAGTATAACCTGTAGCTCCTAGATAATATTCATTTGTTTCATTAATTGATTTTTTATAATCGAGCACCTCAATCTCTACCGTTATTGTTGCGGTATTTCCATCAATTGTTTCATCTTTTACTTCATAAGATAAATTTTTATATTGATTTTCGATCAGTTTGCGGTATCTATCTCTCTGATCTTCCGTAAGCGATTCTCCTTCTAAAACACTATCGATTCCATTTTTAATATCACTATCTAACATTTGATATTTACTAAGTAAATCTTCAACCTTTGAAGTAGGTGTATTAGATAACGAACAACCCACTAATAAAAATAAAAATACTAGTATTGATAATATTTTTTTCATTTCATCATCTCCACTAATATTTTTACTATTATTTCTTATTTTATACTAAAAATTATAATTATTTAATATTGATATAACCATTTCTTTACTATATCCACTCGAAACTAAATGATTATAAATTTTATTTTTTAAATTTAAACCACTATATTTTTTATTAGTTCTAATATCTTTATCAATTATTTTTTTCATTCTCTCTTTTAATATTTCTGAAGGTATTTCTTCTATTCTTTTTTCTATTATTGAACTATCGACTCCTAATCTTTGAAGTTCCATTCTCATTTTATAATCACCAATCGATGTAAATTTAATTTTATCATTAATATAAGCTTTAGTAAATTTATCATCATCTAAATATTTAAGCTCTTCTAATTTTCTAATAACCTCATTTATTACATCAATATCATTTTCTTTCTTCTTTAAATAGTCATAAATTTCCTTCGTACTACGTAAACGAAAAGAAATATATTTAATTGCTCCATCTAATAATTCATATATCTTATTATCTTGATTTAAACATTCATATAATTCTTTATCAATTACTTTCTTAAATAAAAGCTCGTATTTAGTTATTACTCTTTCATCCAAGGTAAGAACTTCACCATTTGCTAAATAGACATTATATTTACCCTTTTTCGTTAGTTCATATTTTGTTATTTCCATTTATCCTCCTTGAAAAAAAGAAAGCTTATTCACTGACTTCACTTTCTTTTCGATATTTTTTCTTTTGTTCTAACATATACATTGTAACATTATCATCTATTTCTGATAAAGCACTTGATGAAATATTAGAAAGAACAACTTTTTCTTTAACTGTATCAATAATTACTTTTCCCCAGATAAGACCATTTTTAATGGTCAAATCATTAAACATATCTGGTGTTATCATTTTGAAAAAATAACCAAACACTATTCTCTTCGTAGCCACAATTATTCTTTTATCTGTCATAACGACAACATTAGTATTGATAATATCAAAACTATTAAAGTTCTTTTGTGCTAAAAAGACATACTTTATTTTTTCATCGCTTCCTATAAATTTTTGTGCAACTTTACTATGTGCTTTAATTCTAAAAGCTAAAGTACTAGGATACTTTTTTTTAAACTCCTTAGCTAGTTCATATACATTATTGTTCATTTTCTTCAATCACAAAGTTAGCTCTAACAAATTCCATAAGCTCATCTTTTTCAACGTATCCACCAATTGAATCAACTACAGTATTACCATATAAGAATAATGTTGTTGGAGTTCCCCATTGTGTCCTTTTTAAATATAAATTAGAAGTTGCTAATTTATCAAATTCTTCATCTGACAAATGTGTCAAATTAATAAAGTTAATTGGTAACTTATACTCTTCCGCTACCTCTTTAACGATAGGTTCATAATCTTCACAGAAAGGACAACCATCTTTAACAATAATTACAAGAAATGGTTCCTTTGCTTCCATCTTTGCTTCATAGTCAGCATAAGTTATTTCATTATAACCAGCGTCTCCTGCAAGAGCAACTGGAAGTTCGATATCTAGTTTAGGTTTCTTTGTAAGAACTAAAGCAATTACTAATACTACCGCTACCAAAAGAATTAAAATAATATCTCTCTGCATCGATGTTAACTTAAATGAATGCTTTGAAGTATTTACTTCTTTTTCTTCCATTACGTTTTCTTCTTTAACTACTTCTCTAATTACTTTTTCTTCTTTAACAGCTTTTGTTGATTCTTTTTTTGTCGTTCCCTTAACTGTTTTCTTTTCAACAGTTTTATTATTCTTTTTATTATTTACTTTATTATTAGATTTACTATTATTAGTTTTCTTTTCTTGATTAGCCATAATCATTTCCTCCTATAAACATAATACACTTAAAAAATAAAAAAAGCAAGTATTTCCTTGCTTTTTGTCGTAATATAAAGGAATATATTATTTGTTTTTCTTTTCAATCATTTCATTAATAACAGTACCAAAAGTAGCAACACTCTGTAAGTTTGCTGGAACAATAATTTTTGTTGATTGACCGTTAGCCACTTTCTCAAGTGCTTCATAACTTTTAAGTGTAAGTACCGAATTATCGGCCTTTGCTTCTCTCAAAAGTTTAATACCATCAGCCTCAGCTTTTTTAATTTTAAGTAATGCTTCCGCTTCACCTTCAGCCATTTTAATTTGTGCTTCTTTTTGTGCCTCAGCTTTTAGAATTGCCGATTCTTTTTCGCCTTCGGCAATCAAAATACTAGATTTCTTTTCACCTTCAGCTTGAAGAATTTTCTCTCTTCTTTCTCTTTCTGCACGCATTTGTTTTTCCATTGCTTCTTGAATATCCCTAGGTGGTAAAATATTTTTAACTTCCACTCTATTTACTTTAATACCCCATGGGTCAGTAGCTTCATCCAAAATACTTCTCATCTTCGCATTAATAATGTCTCGCGAAGTTAATGTCTGGTCAAGCTCTAGTTCACCAATAATATTTCTAAGTGTCGTTGCCGTTAAATTTTCAATTGCATTAATTGGATCCTCAATACCATAAGTATATAGTTTCGGATCTGTAATTTGAAAATATACGACCGTATCGATTTGCATCGTAACATTATCCTTTGTAATAACTGGTTGAGGTGCAAAATCCTTAACAATTTCCTTTAAAGTAACCTTATTTGATACCCTATCAATAAAAGGTATCTTAAAATGTAGTCCATTAGACCAAGTTGTAAGATAACTTCCAAGCCTTTCAATAACATAAGATTTAGCTTGAGGTACAATCTTAATACTCGGTATAACAAACAAAACAACTAATACTAAAATAACAATAAAAATTTCCATCTATTTATCCTCCCATCTTTTTACTTTTATTTTAACACTATTAATAGCTAATACTTCAACATTTTCTCCTTTATGAATATCCGTATCGGCATAAGCTGACCATCTTTTACCATCAACTTTAACTTCACCAATATTACCATTTTCAATATCTTCCGTAACAATACCCTTCATTCCAATAATTCGATCTAAATTAGTTTTAGCACCTTTTCCTCTTATTTTAGCATATAATTTTTTACTAATCGGCATAAGAACTACTCCACCTACTACAAAGATCCCAATTTGTATTACCAAATTATCAGTCAAAAAAGAAACTCCCATTGCCAGTAATGCACTAATGACAAACCATATACTGACTAAATTAGTTGTAATAACTTCCAATATACCAAGGAATACCGCTACTAGAAACCAAAAATAAAACATCGAACCACCTTACTTCTTTATATGTAAAAATAAGTTAAAATATTAAAGATTTAACTGTTACAAATATAACATATTTCTATCATAAAATCAATACAACTCAGTAACAAAAAAAGATTCAAATTAAGAATCTCTTTCATTATCTTTAAAGTTTTCCGCTTTTAAAGTAAGTAAGTAAAAATCATCTTCATGCTTAACATATAAATGACAAATATGATGCTTAATAGCATTATAGTACATAATTGGTAATTTCAAACTATCTCTTACATCGAGTAATTCTTCAATTTTATCAATTTCAATAACATTTCCTTCCGTAAAATCAGGCTCAGTCTTTGTCTCAACTATTAATCTATCATATTCTCTTAATAGTTTATCGATATACTTGTCGTAAGCACTCTTCCTCTTAATCGAATTATAAATTAAATTAATTAAGTAAACAAGAAGTACTGAAGATGCAATAAACAAGACAATTTCAGGAATAAATACTTTTAAATTAAAGACTAGTTCAGCATTAGTTGGAACATTATTTATAATTTGAGAATTTTGTGAATCAAAGCTTATCTCAATAGATCTCTCCGCTAGAGGAATTGTAAGAGGAACATTTACACTATCATTTAATACAAAGTTTGCCTTTTCCCCATTTACTTTATCAACTTGAAGATAAACTTTCAAGTAACTATTTGCATCAACGGCATAAGAAGTTCTAAAGGTATTAGCAAGTCTATTGTAATAATCATAATCAATATTAACTTCCTCACTTATTTCAATTGATTTACCATCAGTTATTTTAGCCTCTTTACTATCGACAAGAACATATGGTTTTTCAAAATATTTTGTATTACCATTTTCACTTGCAATAACAAGATCAGCAATAACTTTATAAGAAAAATCAACATCCGTATTTTCTTCTATTTGAAAACTATAATTAAAAGTTGCCTTTATTTGATTGATTAAGCTTGCAACGTAAATCATATTCTCCTTCAAATAATCTTCTTCATAAAAATCATTAGGCTTTAGATAAACAAGATAATCAACTGATTCATCTTCCCAATACTTGATTGTTCTCTTACTCTCGTAATCAAACGATTTAGTTGCTAAAAGCTCCAAAAAGTAAAGCAAATAAAAGTGTGCAACCAATAATCTTTAAATTACGTTTTTGCAAAGTCTTATTTTTTTTCTCTTTATTCTTTTCCATTATATCCTCCTATAAACCATTTAACCATACCGTCGGTAACCCTAGATATGGGATTTTAGCTTTAACCGTACCAATAATCATATCCTCTTGCACTGTATAAGCATCTTCATCATTATTAGCGTCTCCTTTAGTATAGAAATAATACGTGTCACCTATTTTCATTATTCTAGTTAATCTATGGACAATCGTAACATTACTATATTTATAAGCAATAACTTGTCCTTCCTTAAGCTCATCAAAATGACCATCAAGTTTTTCAATAATTGTAACATCACCCTTTTTAATTTCTGGATGCATACTGCCACTAGCAATAGCTAAAGCATAATAATGAAAATATCCTGAAGTTATATACACAATGAAAATAACTATAATCGTCGGTATAATTAAGGAAATCACTTGTTTTTTTCGACTAATTCCCCGCGAATCTTCCTCTTCTTCATCTCGATCTTTTGCAAAGAACCTATAAATTCGATAACCGAGAATTATTGGAACTAGGAAATTAATAATTGATACCAAATATTGATTTGGATTTGGCACAATTGGTAATAAGTAACGATACAAATTAACTACTAATAAGTAAAATATAACAGGTTTATAACCAACTTTCATCGTCATATAAGAGCAAATAATATTCGTACTTATCGCCGGTAAAATTATCACCGCAAGTAAAGTAAATACTTCATGACTCGATTTAAAATTTGTATAGAAAATATTACCCGTAACATCAAACATAATAAATAATATGCAAGTCATCACAATTAGTAATTTACTTCCCTCTGATTTTGTAAGCATCATATACCTTAAAATTTCTTTTGTTACAATAAACAAAATTGTTGGTATAACAAACTTAAACATTCCTTCAAAAGTATAGTAATTACTAGTTCTAGCAAATCCAAAGAAAAGACCAGACAAATAATATATAAGTAAGTATATTAATAAAAAAATTGCCACTTCAAAAATAATATCTTTAATATACCTATGCCTATCCCTTTCAAAGCCAAAAACAAATTTAAAAATTACTCCTAAAATAATTATAAAGGCTACCATTACATAATTACTTAATATACTTGATACAAAACTATTTAAAATTAATAATGTAAAAACGAGAATTTCAAAAATCAATAATTTTTTATACCCACTTTTCATTTCTTTTTCCTCCCAAATAGTTTTGTGCAAATATATTAAGAAAAATCTCTTAATATATTTTTAAATTATTATGCTGGTTTTACAGTACTATAAGTAAGCGTAATTGGTTGAAAAGTAACTGTTACATCACCATCAGCATAATCATCGCCAGTTTCATTTGCTGTATACTCAAGTTTAACAACAACTTTTTCCCAATTTGTACCTGCTTTAGTAAGTTTGTGTTCACTATCAACAACTTTATCTGCATCTTTTGTTGATACTTTAGCAACATCTTCACCAACTTCAACAGTTACATGAATGCTGCCACAAACTTTATCAAGATCAGTTGCATCCGATGCAGGATTAGAACCCGATTTAGCAGTACACTTTTTGAAAGTCTCAAGTGTTGTTCCAAGTTTTATACCAGTTAAATATGCATCAAATTTGCCAGTATTTACTGCATAAAATTCATAAGTAACAGATTCTCCAGGTTTTGTAAAGGTTGCAGTTAATCCGCTTATTTTTGGACTATTACCTGTATTAGTTATTGTAGCGCTTCCAGCTTGAACAGCTTCACTGCCAGCAGTTGTTCCTGTAACAGATTCTGTTGTAGGTACTGCAGCACCAGTTGATGAAAACTCTACTTTTAAAGTGTTTTCTGGATTTACTTCACCACTAGGTTCAATACTTAAAGATCTAGAAAAGGCAGCAAATCCAAGAGATACACCTACAACAGCAACTATTAAGGCAACTAAGGCTACCACTCTGTAAGTTCTATCTTTTTCCATTAGTTCACCTCCTTTTCTCATAAATTTAGTGGACTAAGTTTATTCATATCCACTAGCCTATGACAATTATAACATAACATTTTTATTTTGAAAAGACTAAAATTTAATTATTCAATTATTTTTGATAAATTTTTATCGATAAAAATAATTTTTCTACCTTTAATGTAAGTAAATTAATACTATAATTTCTTTTATTAACCATTTGCTAATTTAAAAATTAACGATTTTTCATTTTTTTTAATTTTAGTATTGACAAATATATAAACTTCGATTATTATATTAATCACCAGTTCGATTTAGGCGAATTGGTGCTAGTATCACACTAGCCAACCCCTTTTTATTCTTTTTGGGAGACTGTTCCTTAGGGGGTCAGTCTCTTTTTTATTTTTACTAAAAAAAGCCTCAATTATCAATGAGACTTTTTTATTTTTATACTTATTTAACTAACTTATTTAGATTGATAATTAGAACCACTTAATTGATTTTGTCCTAATCTTACTAATCTCTTAGTAATTTCTCCACCTACAGAACCGTTAGCTCTTGAAGTAGCATCTGGTCCAAGGTTAACACCAAACTCGTTAGCGATTTCATATTTCATTTTTTCGATAGCTTGTTTAGCGCCTGGAACTAACATTTTGTTACTGTTACTTGAATTACTCATAGTTTCACCTCCTACACTTATAGGTTGTGAAATATTAAGTTTTTCATACATCAGAATAAGTGGTAATTTTTACTAAATATCAAAGACCATATCTTTCTTTTCTATTTTTATGATTTCTCTCTTTTCGACTGCTTCTAAAATAAGTTTTTCATAATCAAAAGACTTTTCAAATTCTTCCGCACTTTTAAGACTTGGATTAATAACTGGATGCTTTGGTAAGAAAATTGTACAGCAGTCTTCATAAGGAAGAATTGATATTTCATATGTACCAATTTTTCTTGCGATATCAATTATTTCCAGTTTATCTAGACAAGCAACTGGTCTAATTACCGGAACATTAGTTACCGCGTTAATAACTTTCATACTCGTAAGTGTTTGACTTGCAACTTGTCCAACTGATTCACCATTAATAAGACATAAAGAACCTTCTTTTTCCATAATTTTTTCCGCGATTCGATACATCATTCTTCTCATTATGGTTATCATATATGTAGGATCGATATTTTTATATATTGCTTCCTGAATGTCCGTAAATTTTACTATATGAAGCGTAATGCTCGGCTCATATTTTGTCAGTTCTAACACGAGTTTCTTCACTTTATTTTTAGCCATTTCACTCGTATGTGGAGGAGACTCGAAATAGACACACTGGACCTTGATTCCCCTTTTCATTGCCATATAGGCCGCAACTGGGGAATCTATTCCTCCTGATAACATAAGTAAGCCCTTGCCGGCAACTCCTACGGGATATCCACCAGCACCAGGTATTTCTTTATCATATATATAAGTGTAATCATTTCGAATTTCAATTTTCATTAAATATTCAGGATTATGAACATCAACTTTAATATCAGGAATATTTTTAAGAATTAATCCTCCTATTCTCTTACTAAAATCCATACTTGATATAGGAAAAGATTTATCACTACGATTAGTCTCTACTTTAAAAGTTTTAAACGAAATCCTTTTTGCAATATCTAAAGAAGTACTTTCTATTTCTTCAATATTAGTATTAACTTTCGTTGCTACTACTATACTGTGAATTCCAAAGATATTTTTTAAAATATTGACAATATTCTCAATATCATCTTCTGTTTCAATAAACATTCGCACTCTATTTCTTATAATTTTAACATTATAATTCGATAGAGCCTTTTTTATATTATTATATAAGATTGTAATAAATAAATTTCTATTGCCACTTTTTGTTGTAAGTTCGCCATACTTTATCAAAATAATTTTCACTGTCATCAACTCTTTCTAGTAACCACTGCAATCTAAATTTCCACTTATCTCAATCGCTGCCGTATCACTATAACTATTGGCTTCAACCCATTTACCATCTTGAACAGAATAATATCCCATTATCGTATACTTTTCATTCGTAGGATCTTTAGCTTCTTCCTTTGACATTATTCCATCGCAAATAATTGCCTTTATTGATACATAAGAATCATTATATATCGTATTTTTATTTCGATCAATATATATTTCCGCTGCTGATTCCAAAAGTTTAATTGTCGAATTCTTTTGCTTTTGTTTACTTCTCTCAATTGACGAAGTAACACTTGGAATAGCAATTGTCATAATTACTGTCAAAATAACTAAAACGACAAGTAATTCAACTAATGTAAAACCTTTTTTATTTATTTTTTTCATTTTTTCACCTAAACCTTATCATAATATTTTAGTTTTAAAGCATAATAATAACAATCATTTTCATTATTTTTATTTTGCCTTTCAACTATTATCAAATAATCATAATCTGCATCAAAATCTAAATGTCTCGATAAATATTCCAAAAATTCATTAAAAGTTTTATGACTATTTAAATTCTTTAAAGAATTAGCTTCAGTACTATTATCATTATTAAGAGTCGTATATTTAGTAATATAAATATTTACCTCTGAATCATTATATAAATTCTTTACTTTAGTAACCTCATCTTTAACCATTTCACTCTTATTCAAGAGAAGTCTTAAATTATCAATAAAAGATGATATTTCATTAGTTGCTAAATTATCTTTATTTATGCCATTAATTATCGCATTATCGAGAAGTATATCATTTACTTCCATGGCAATATATAAAGAATCAATATCATAATATCTATTTCTTATCGTATAAGCTGAAGCTAATCTATTAATCGCAGTAAATAAAGTTACCAGTGCTACAACCACAACTGCCGAAACAATAGTTACTTCCGCAAGCATAAAACCTTTTCTATTCAATTTAACCAATTTTATCACCTTTTTGCTATTGATATTTAACTGATTATATTATATAATATTTATAGAATAAAATCTAGTCTTTTTTAAGAATAAAGAGAGGGATACACATGAATAACAATATGAACACTATGCCTAATCGGAATCTGCAAAATAATAATCAGCCCGTTAATAATATTCCCAATAATAGGCCCAATCAAAATATGCAAGGATTAAATGGTCAAGCAAGCAAAGTAATGCCTAACAATATGACCAGTAAACGTCCTAATAATATTAGACAAAATATCCCTCAAAATATAAACTATAACATAAATAATCCCAAAAAGATTGATTTTACCAAAATACCAGTTGTCGATGCTGTTAATAAAATTATTGTAACAGCCGTAAATATTGGTGCCAGTGATATTCACTTCGATCCCACTGACGAAGGTATAACTGTCCGTCTCAGAATTGATGGCATCTTAAATGACTTCTTTTTTCTTCCCAACGATATAAAACAAAATGTTACGACGAGAATAAAGATTATGGCTGGTATGAATATTACTGAAACAAGACTTCCCCAAGATGGTGGAATTAAGGACAAGTTAAATGGTCGTGACCTCGATTTAAGAGTATCTGCTCTTCCCACTAGAAGAGGAGAGAAAATCGTTATCAGAATTATGGACTATTCAATGAGTCTTAAAGGAATTGAATACCTATACTTTAGTGAAACTAACTATAATAAAGTATTAAAAATGTTAAATATGCCAAATGGAATTATTCTAGTAACAGGTGCTACCGGTACTGGTAAGTCGACTACTCTTTATTCCTTCTTACAAAAACTTAACGTCGAAGGTACCAATCTAATTACCGTTGAAGACCCAGTCGAAATGGATATGCGTGGTATCAACCAAGTTCAAGTAAATAGCGATATTGGTCTTGATTTTGCTACCGTTTTACGTAGTATTTTAAGACAGGACCCAAATGTTATTATGATTGGTGAGATAAGAGACTCCGAAACAGCACGAATTGCAGTCAGAGCCTCAATTACGGGGCATTTAGTTCTATCTACTATCCATACTAATAATTCCCTTAATACCATTGAAAGACTACTTGATATGGATGTTGAAAGATATTTATTAGCCTCTGCTCTCGTAGGTATCGTATCTCAAAAACTTGCTCGTAAATTATGTGATAAATGCAAAAAGAAAAGACCCGTAACAACTGTTGAAAGTCATTTATTTAAATCAGTTCTCGGTCTTGATATAACTGAAGTATACGAAGCTAATAATACTGGTTGTCCTAATTGTAATCATGGCTATCATGGTCGTATTGCTATTCAGGAAGTTCTCTTCATTAATCAAGATATTAGAGATGCTATAAGTGCAGGTATCCGTAAAGATCAGCTTCGTAAACTTGTCTACAATAAAGATGTTATTACCCTATTACAAGATGGCCTCTTTAAAGTCATCGCTGGTTTTACGACAACTGATGAAATTCTAAAACAAGTTGAAGTTGAAGATGATGATTTTGATATAAATTAAAAAGAACTATTTACAGTTCTTTCAGGCCGTTGACAAAGTCGGTTTTTCAAACCGGCTTTGTCAATCGGCTTTTTTAATCTCCCACTTTAGTACTAAAAAAAGAGTGAATTTGAATTTTTAATATCAAATAACACTCAATTTTTAACTTTCTCTTCCACTTTTAGAATTTTCAAATTTTGGTTTTTACTAAAAATGTAGTTTGTCAACAGTCTGAAAGAACTATTTACAGTTCTTTTTCTTCAGCCCATTTATCTTTATACTCACTTACTGGTTTAAAAGTTAGTCGGTGGTATTTCGTAATACCATATTTTTTTATTGCCTCAATATGTTTTTTCGTACCATAACCTTTATTATGAACTAAATCGTACATCGGATATTTTTTATCTAGTTCATACATCATTTTATCCCTTGTTACTTTTGCAATCACCGAAGCTGCCGCGATAGAAATAGACTTAGCATCTCCTTTAATAATACTAGTCGTATCTACATCAATGTCTAAAGGCATCGCATCAATTAACACATGATCTAATTTCATGTCAGTATTTTTAATAGCCTCTTTCATTGCTACTTTTGTTGCTTCATAAATATTAATTTCATCAATTACTTTTTCATTAGCCATTCCAATACCAACTGCAATTGCTTTTTCCATAATGACATCATAAAATTCATTTCTCTTCTTTTCCGATAATTTTTTTGAATCCGTAAGTCCTTTTAAAACAAAATCTTTTGGTAAGACAACACACGCTGCAACGACACTACCTATAAGTGGCCCTCTTCCTACTTCGTCAACTCCTCCAATAAAATTAAGCCCTTTATCATATAACTCACGTTCATATTTATATAAATCTTCCATCATTTCCACTTCTTTGCTATATTGTTCATATTGACACTTCTATTGGCATTAAAAGCATTATTCATTCTATTTTGAAGTTCAGATACACTTTCATTCACCGTATTTTTAGAACTATTAAAAGTTGGCCTATCATTACTATACAGTCTCTTCATCATTTGTTTTTCTCTTTCACGTCCCCTTTTAGCTACATCATTATGATTAGCTTTCCAAGTCCTATCAAAAACTTTACTTAAGTCTTCCTGCCTACTATTAAACATTTCCATTGCTCCCTTACTTTAATACAGAAGGTTTAAGTTTTACCTTTCTGTCACTTCCAATATATTTAAAGCTAAATTTACTATCTTTATCAACATTATCAATATTATATATCAAAATATATTCACTATAATCTTTTGTATCCAAAACATTTTCTCGATAACCAACACCAATGTCAGTAAAATAATAATAATATTTCAAACTAGGAACATATTTTTTATTCTTGCCTTCTAAAGTAAATTCATCTAAGTCTAATTTATATTTATTAGTTTTACCCATAACTTCTATTTTCAAAATAACATAACTATTATTTTTACTTATTCTCTTTCTTTCCGATATATAAGAATCAGTTATTTTAATATTAAAATATTTCGTACCAAGTGTTTCTCCTTCTCCTAAATCTCTATTTACCACAAACATATTAAAAGGAAAAGCCATAAAGAGTACTATAATAACTACACCTAAAATAATATTTATAAATAATTTATTTTCAGCATAGTAATATTTTAATTCACGAAGAACTTTTCTTCCTGTTCTCCTTACTCCCTCTCCACTTAAATCAACACTTACTTCAACTTCTTCACTATCTTTTTCATCTAATTTAAGTTCTTGTAAATCTTTATTAAAATTAAACTTTCGAATATCAAAACCAAGTCCTCTTACAATTAGAGGAATGCACATTACAAATAATAACCAAAAATTAAATCTACTAATATCTCTAAGTAATCTTACTGACCTACCAGTCATAACTGTCGTTTCTAAGGTTCTAATATTACCATGCAAATAGACAAATAGACCCATTGCTATAGCGCTAATAACCGCAATGACAATATATAAAGTTCTCGGTTTCTTCTTATATCTCATTAAAAAGAAAACTGTAACAGACAAGACTATAACCAAAAAACCTGCAATAAAAATAAGAATACTAAAATAGCTCGATTCCGCTACTCCAATAATACCATTAGCCTCAATATAATCTTTAAAAAAAGAAAGCATATTATTGGCTTTATAAGTCATATATGCCATTAAAACAAACATAAATAAATGTATTAGTCTAAAATGTTTAATCAAAAAAGCATATGGTCTTCTAAGTATCATTAAATATCCTTCTTTCTAACTTTTAATAATCTATTTTTACTCATTATAAACTATCTACTACTACAAAAATTATATAACAAATACCATAAAATAGCAATAAAAAAAGAACCATTTATCAAAATAGTTCTACCTAATCTTTATAGACAATTAGTTGTCCTTCTTCTAGATAAATATTATTATTTTGTCTCAAAAGATTATTAACATTAGTTCCAAGAAGTCTGCTTACACTACCTAATGTATCATTATCCTTTGTAATATAATACTTAACATCCCTTTTTGGTACTAATATTCTCATATCAGGATATATATAATCATTGACATTAAGACCATTAAGTAATGCTAATAAATTATAATCCGTATTAAATTTTCTTGCGATTTCGTACAATGAATCACCTTTTTGAATCGTATATATTTCAAAATAATCATTTACTTTAGGAACGACAATCGTACTTCCAACAGCAAAGCTTCCATTTGGATTTAAATTTCTAAGTACGTCTCTCGTCGTTCCAACTTTCTGAGCAATAGTATCAATTGTATCCCCTTCTTGCACTATATAAATATCATACATAATAGTTCCTCCCCCTATTATCTTATGATATTAACTTTTATTTGTGAATGAGTTCTCCTTTAGGACACCTATTTCCCCAAGCGTCAATTATTTTTTCATTTTTCATAACCTTAATAATTTCACAATTGTTAGAGCATCCCCTGCATTCTATTCCTTTCGTTTCATATATAATATCATCAATATCAAAAGAAAATTCAACTTCATTTTCCCTTTTTGATAATATAGCAACTCCCAAAGCACCCATTAAATGCGAATTATCATCGACATATATTTTTTTCCCAGTTGCCTTTTCAAAAGCTTTTACGACACCAATATTTTTTGATACTCCTCCTTGAAAAACAATTGGAGCTTCAATTCTTTTACCTTTTCCCACATTATTCAAATAATTATCGACAATAGCTTCACATAATCCCGCAATAATATCTTCTTTTTTATACCCCATTTGTGATTTATGAACCAAATCCGACTCAGCAAAAACAGTACATCTCGCAGCTATTTTAACAGGTTTCTTACTCGTTAAAGCTACCTTTCCAAATTCTTCAGTTGGTATTCCAAGTCTCTTAGCTTGTGAAGATAAAAAAGATCCTGTTCCTGCAGCACAAAGTGTATTCATTGCATAATCAGTTATAATGCCATCATTTAAGATAATAATTTTTGAATCTTGACCACCAATTTCAAAAATTGTTTTCACACCAGGAAATATGCTTAAAGTTCCTATTGCATGAGCAGTAATTTCATTCTTGACAATATTAGCACCTAGTATTGTTCCAACTAATCTTCTCGCAGATCCCGTTGTTCCGACACCAACTACTTTATATTCTTTTCTATTTAATTTTTCTTTTAATTCTTTAACAACCATTTTACTAGCCTTTATTGGATTACCTTCCGTATATAAATAACTATTTGCTATAATCACATTGTTTTCATCAATAATAACACCCTTTGTTGAAATACTTCCAATATCGACACCCAAATAAGCCTTCTTCACAAAACGTCACCTCAATTACATTATATGATGCTCCTTTTAAAAAAAATGTCGAATAATACCTTTCTCCACACTTTACATATATTTATGTAAAATTAATACTTTTTTTAAATTTACGCTATGTTGTAATTTTTGGGGGCTAGTGGTATAATAGTAATGTCGAGAATGAATTTAGAAAGGATATCTTTGATTG
>CANRJI010000004.1 GCA_947630885.1 uncultured Bacilli bacterium | reverse complement strand
TACTAAAAAGACACCACGCAGATAAGCACGAAGGCCTTCTTCATCGGAAATTAAATACTCTTTGGGAATATTTAGATATTTATTATTGTCAACGATAGACAAATCTTCAAGGATTTCTTTTTTATTTGTTTGAATATTTAATAAATAAGTATAACCTTTACCAATTTTTTTATTACGAACAGTTATAGATGGAGACAGGTTATAAATTTTTTTTATTAATTTGAATATTCTTCGGGCAACAGCATTATTTTCAACAGATATTAAAATGCTTGTTCCAATTTTTCCAGATACTCTTACAATAGCAGATAATTCTGCAATATCTTCTAATTTGGTTGTTTCTAATCTTGTTACTTCATCTTTGACAGTGGCGGTAAAACTCATTATATTCCTCCTTTACTGCAAATATCTAAAATAATACGCCTAAATAATACCATAATTATAATACTTTGTAAAGAGTCCTTAATAAGGCTTTTGGCAAAAGAAAAAAGTAGAAATCTACTTTTTATTAGGTTCATCTATGGTACTTTGACGCTCTTGAACAAGAGAAGTTACCTTTAATACGATGTTAGTAGGCATTATTTTGGCTAAAAGATGATTTAATTTCATATTTGGCGGAACAATTACTAATTTATCTTGGAACATGCCATCAATGGCTATTTTACTAGCATATTCACTGGGTAAAGAAGGAAGATTAAATTTGACATTGGCAACATTACTAAAGTTAGTAGAAACGGGGCCTGGACAAAAAATAGATATTTTAACATGAGATTTGTCTATTTTTAACTCTTCGGCAATGGCAAGGGATAAATTAACAATATAACTTTTAGTGGCATAATAAGTTGCCATGTATGGCCCAGGCATAAAGCCAGCGAGAGAAGCGACGTTTAAAATGCGACCATAATCACGTTTAATGAAATCACGTAAAAAGAGTTTGGTAAGGATATGGTAAGCTTTTACATTTAAATTTATCATATCTAATTCTTTTTGGAGATTTGTTTCACTAAAATTACCTGTATCACCAAAACCAGCATTATTAATTAAAATATCAATTTTTTCATGACGTGTTTTTTTATATAGTTCTACACAATCTTCTTCTTTAGTGAGATCAAAAGTGTACATTTTAACATGATCTTTATATTTTTTAAAACTTTCTTCTAGCCTCTTTTGACTATGGGATACAAGAATCAAGTCATAATTTAATTCTAATAAATATCTGGCCATGTCTCTTCCCATACCAGAAGATGCTCCTGTTATTAGTGCTTTCATAATTTTGTTCCTTTCAAAAAAAATAATCATCACTGATTATTTTTCTAATTTATTTATTACTTCTTTGGCAACAGATATTGTCTTTTCGCGAAGATCTTCAGCAACTCCTTCAAGAACAGGGGTTCCTTTTTCTTTAGCAAGTTCTACTAATTCGCCAGCTTTGTCTTTTAATTCCTCGGCTTTCTTTTTAGCAACTTTCATAACGGTTTCGCGATCTAAGTCTTCAATACCTTTTTTAATTTCATCGGCTTTCTTTGTAAATTCTTCTTTAATTTCAGCAATAGTTAAATCATCGACATCATGCATGAACTCATCAAATTTCTTTTTAATTTGTCTACGTAAGTCAGATCCTTTCTTTGGAGCAAATAATAAAGCTAAACCTGCACCCAATCCTGCTCCTAAAGCAAACTTACCTAATCCATTCTTTTTACTCATCTATTTTTTCACCCTTTCTTTTAAATACTTTTTCTATTAGTGAAGCGACACCATCAATTACGCGATCAGTTACAAAGGCAAACTTGTCACCTACTAATTCGATAACATTAAATAATTCATCTAAGGCACTTACTTTAACAGTTATATTATCAACGATTTTATTTATTTTATTCGTAGTGATAATTAACTTTACAGTTAATACTATTAAAGTAGTCATAAAAATAGCACCTAAAACATATAATATTACTGGTAAAACTTCATTAATAGTCATTATTTTTCCTCCTCTTCATAAACAGAATCAATTAAATTGAAAATATCATTACTAGAAGTATCTTCTTCTTTACCAACTTCATCTAAACTAGCTAAAACAGAATCGGCACTCTCTTCGGTTTCAATGGCTTCTTCGAGAGGCTCAATTTTTAATATCTCTTCTGGGGCTTCTTTTACTTCAATTTTTTCAGCGGTACTTTCTTCTTCATTGTGATTAACAATCTTTATTTCATCTATATCTTCTGGTTCTGACTTAGGAGCAGGTTCTTTCTTTGGTGCTTCATAGTCGACACCAAAATCGAAATAATTATCTTCAGCATCTCCTAAAGAAATATCTTTAGGTGGTGTTAGTTTATCTTCTTTCATATCAGATAATAAATCGGTTTCTACTTTAGTTTTAACTTTTAACTCGGAAGCTTTCGTTATTTTGACTTCTTGATACAATTCACAATTTTCACAAAGATTGTTTTTGATATCATCCGTTAAGTTACCAAAAGCTTTATTTCTTACTGTTTCAAAGTCAACTTTACGCGATGGTCTTTGAAGTTCATAAGATTTTTCATCTTGAACTTTAACGTCTTCTTTGGTATAGTTTTTATCTAAAATGCCATAGACAGGAGAAATTACTGGTGTCGGTTTGAATTTACGAGGTTTAGGTTCTTCTTTCTTACTATATAATTCAGCGACACTTTTTTCTCTTTGAAGAACGTTTTGGTTGCTGTATCTTGGAGGAAGAACTTCTTCAGGCTCGTCCATATCGATTGGGAAAGCGAAACTATTATCGCTACGTGATCTCGTCATTTCTCGATCACTTATGACTGGTTCTTGAACAAGAGGATCTTCTCTCTTTTTTCGTTCAGCTTCTCTTTTTTGTTCTTCTTCGATTTTGTTACGCATAAAAGTCGGAAGTTTTCGTTCTTCTTTCGGCGTTTCTTCTTCAGAATCTTCGATTTCTATTTCTTTAGTTTCCACGACTTCTTCTTCATCAGAAAATAAATCTTTGATTTTGTCTATAAATTTCATAGTTACGCTCCTTTTTTAATAATCTGGTAAATCCGGTGTTGGTTCTTCTTCGCCAACATACTCGCTTAAATATTCTGAGAATTTACTTTCGGCATCTTGGGGTTTATCAATTTTATACTCTTTGTCAGCAGATGATGAATATTCTTCATCAATAATTTTTTCTATTAACTTGTTATTGTAATCGATACTATCTAAAATAATCATACTATCGGTTAAAATTTTATTCAAATTAGGTTTATTAGTATATGCTTCAATTTTAGTATAGTTATAAATTATTTTAATAAAATATTCATCACTTTTTAGTTTTTCAATTTTGATATAGCCTTCTTTACCGTTATTATTAATCTTTTTATAATAATAGCAATTATCATCTTCATCAGTAAAGTTTAAAGCATTTTGATAATAATAACTTACAATGTCAGCATACAAATAAATGTAGTTATCGTTTACTTTAAACTTTTGATTATAATCTTTGTCAGAAACTTTTTCGACACCCATAGGTAAATAATATTTATACCCTAGTGATGTGGTATTGGCTTTTTGACTGCCACTTTGGAAAATGGTATCAACGAGAGTATCTAAGTTTTCTATGTTGTCAATACGTGTACAGCCTACACATAATACTAATATTAATAATAGTATAAATGTTTTTTTCATATCATACCTCTCTTACATTATAACAAAAAAAAAATTAAAAGGAAATACTTTTTTGTTATTTTATGGTTATTCACCTTGAATATATTTCCTTTTAAATCAACTTTGATAAAATTTATGTAATTATCTTTCTATTTACTTATTATATTTCTTGCATAACAGTGATAATCATTGGTTTATTACCTGTTTGATTGATTAGATATTTTGATAATTCATCACGAATACTATTTTTAATTTTATTATATTCGACATATTTGTTACCACTTATATTTTCTAAAATGACACTTTCCGATATTTTCTTTATTTCTTTTATCAAGTCATAAGAATCTTTAACATAGATAAAACCTCTTGTTAAAATTTCTGGACCGGCAATTATTTCTTTCGTTTGTTTATTTAAAGTGACAGAAATAATCATAATACCATTATTAGATAATATTTCACGGTCTTTTAAAACAACTTCACCAATATCGTCACCAGCATCACCATCAATTAAAATGGAACCTGCTTCTACCTTTTGATATTCTTCTTTTAAAATTCCATTTTCAATAGTGACTACATCGCCATTTTCTTTTAGAAGAATATTTTCTTTAGGAATTCCAATTAGATTAGCAAGATTGGCATTTTGGACTTGATTTTTATATTCTCCTCTAATGGGAAAGTAATATTTAGGATTCATAAGATTAATCATTGTCATTAAATCTTCAGATGAAGCATGGTAAGAAAGGCTTTCCTTTTTAGGAAGAGTGACAATAGATGCTCCGGTCTTCGATATTTCATCTAGTAAATGATAATATGTCTTTTCACGATTTTCATAGATAGGTGTCGCTAAAAAGACAGTATCTTCTTCCGTTAATTTAATGAATTTATCGTAACCATCCGCAATCTTCATGATGTTATAATAAGGGTTTTCTTTTTCGTTAGCATTTAAGATAACAACTTTTTTATCATTTATATTTGATAAATCGCCAATTATATCTTTACTAATTGTCAAGTAATGATTTTCAATTGCATAATCGATAATTTTTTTTAGTCTTTTACCCATAATGACGATTTTGCGATCAGTACTTGCAACTTCATTAAATAATTCTTGAATACGATATAAATGGGAATCTAAAATATTGAAAATAATACGATTATCGGTACTATTTAATGTTTCTCTTATCAAACTAGAAATACGATGACGTGGTGAAGTAAAGCCTTCGACATCAGCATACATTGATTCGGTAAGTAAACATAGAACATTTTGTTTACCTATATAAGCTAATTTTCCAATATCGGTCTTATAGGCATCCTTCATAAGAGGGTCGATAACAAAATCGGCAGCATAAAAGATGACACCATCGGCAGTATAAATAGCATAGCCAAAGTTTCCTGGTAAAGAATGTGACAAACTGACAGGAAAAATCCTTAATCCACTTATTTCGATAGGAACATGGGCCTTTAACTCTTTTAAATTTTTAGGATTTACTTTGCCCTCTAATTCACTTTTAATACTATCAATTGTATATTTTGAACCATAGATTGGAACGTTAGGTAATTCTTCAATAATATCAGGTAGGGCTCCAACATTTTCATCGTGAGCATGAGTTAAGAAAAAACCTTTTATTCTTTTTTTATTTCCTTTTAGATAATTAATATTAGGTATGATGTAATCGATACCAAGCATTAGTTCATCAGCATATTTTAGTCCTGCTTCAAAAACAAAAATGTTTTCATCAATATCGATAACAAACATATTTTTTCCGTTTTCATCTAGACCACCTAGAGAAAACATTTTTATTTTACTCAATTTTTTTCTCCTTTCTTCACAAGTAAAAGACTTTAATAATTGTAACAAAAAAGTTAAAAAAAGGCAACAATTTTGCCTATATTATTAATCTAACTTGGTATTTTCAACTTTTAATTCTTCGGCGAATATTTCTTTAAAACTGACAATTTCTTTAGCAATGACATCAGGATAAACAGCTTTAGTAGTCTTTATAGCATCGTAAATGTTTTTAAAATTAATGGTTTTTCGATTTTCATAAATGGCATTAGAAAAACACTGACGAAGAATAACTAAAGCGATATCAGGATATCTTGAAGATATCTCGTAAACTCTTTTGAACTCAGTTGTCATGTTGACAATAAACTTCATAATTTTTTCGTTTATGAAACTGGTATAAGGAAGAACAACTCCTGTCTGTTTTTCAAGTTTAGGTAATGTTTCCATTAAAATTTGAACGGTCATTTCTTCAGTTGGCTCGGCAACGTCTACTTTTTCAAATCTTCGTAAGAAGGCTTTATCACGCATGATATATTTTTCATATTCATAAGTAGTTGTGGCACCAATCATCTTAATGGAACCTCTACTTAAACCTTCCTTAAACATATTGGCTAAGTCGAGACCACTACCATCGGAATTGCTACCGATAAGGGTATGAATTTCATCAATAAACAATATAACACGATCTTTATCTTTTAATTCTTCAACAAGTTTGAGAACACGATTTTCTTCACCTTTTCCATTTAAAAGAGCTGATGTATTTACACGATAAATTGTATAATCTAAGAGAGCATCAGGTACCTCTCTTCTTTGAATACGATAAGCAAGTCCTTCGACGATAGCCGTTTTACCAATACCTGGTTTACCCACTAAAACAGCTGATTTTTCAGGTGTTAAAAGAACAAGAATTAATTTCTTTATTTCTTCATCACGGGCAATGGCTGGATTGGTAATATATGTTACATCAGTTAAATTATCGGAATATTTTGCTAAAATACTATCTTCCATTTTATCTACCTCCACTTATTGCAAGTAAAATGAGAGCAAGGGCAGTAACCATCATCGACGATAAGAAGATGACGTCTAAAAAGCCACCTTTGGTACGTTTATGGTAATCATAGTGCATTTTTAATTTTTTACTTGTCATATTTTTATCTCCTAATAAAGTTTTTCTATTTTGGCAATGATGTCTTTATTATCTATTTCTTTGATAATACTTTCTAATATTTGACGTTTTTGATATAATTCTAATTTTTCTTCAAAGAAAAGTAGTTTATCTTCGGCATTTTTAATATTTTTATGAATGGCATTTCTACTTAATCCAGTGTTTTCACTAATTTCTCCAAGGGATAAATTATTAAAATAATAATCTTCAAAGTACTCTCTTTGTTTATTATTTAATAATTCACCATAAAAATCATATAAAATGATTAAATAATCTCGTTTTTCCATTAGATTATTTTTATTAGTGTATAAACAACTTCGGCAATAATAAGTAGAACACCAATTCCAAATAGGACGTAGACAAACTTCTTTTTTGATTCATCTTCAATGTAATAATAACAAATACTGAAAAGAAAGAGAGCACAAGTTATTAAAGTAGCGGGAATATATATTTCTTTTCTCGTCGAAAGAAATAATAAAACAAGAAAAACAATACCGATAACAGAGGTTACGATAAACTCTACTTTTCTTAATTTTTCGGCACTGACTACTTTGTATTTTTCTTCTTTTTTCTTAGTTACTTTCTTTGGTTTTTTACTAACTTCTTTCTTTTTTGGCATAATTTCACCCTTTCTATTTCTATAAATCTTTAAATATTCCGTATATGTATTTTTCAATATCAAAGGTTTCGAAGTCTTCTTCCCCTTCACCTAAACCGACAAACTTTACAGGAATATTTGTTTCTTCTTTAATAGCTAAGACAATTCCACCTTTAGCGGTTCCATCTAATTTTGTTAAAACGATACCAGTAATATCGGTTACTTCACTGAAAGCTTTAGCCTGCGATATACCATTTTGCCCAGTTGTTGCATCAATTACTAAAAGTGTTTCTTGAGGAGCACTAGGAATAATCTTTTTGATAACATTATTTATCTTGGAAAGTTCATTCATTAAATTAACTTTATTTTGAAGTCTTCCTGCCGTATCGACAAGAACGACATCATAGTTATCTTGAATGGCTTTATTTAGTCCATCGTAAACGGCTGCAGAAGGATCTTTGGAAGATGTTTTAACAACGGGAGCATCAACTTTCTTACCCCACTCTTCCAGCTGTTCAATAGCACCAGCGCGAAAAGTATCGGCAGCGACTAAAAGGACTTTTTTGCCTTCTTTTTTGATTTTCTTGGCAATTTTTCCAATACTTGTCGTTTTACCAACACCATTTACTCCGACAAAGAGCATAACGGTTGGAGAATCACTGCTATAATTTATCTTAGTACTTAAGATGTTATTATCAACATACATTATAAGTAATTCATCAACAATTACTTCTTTTAAGGTATCAGCGTCTTTGATATTTTCTTCTTTAGTACGCTTTCTTAATTTATCGACAAATTTCATAACAGTATCGACACCGATATCGGCCATGATGAGAAGATTTTCTAGTTCTTCAAAATAATCATCATCAATGTTTTTATATTTTTTTGATAAATTACTAATTTCTGTAGTAAACTCTTTTCTTGTCTTCGTAAGGCCTTCATCATACTTTTGGGCATCCTTATCTTTACTGAAGATATTTTTTATTTTGTTAAATAGTCCCATAAGAAAACCTCCTGTTCTTATAATAGTGTAACTTCTTACTTTTAAAGTATATCATTATTCACAGGAAAAGTAAATAAAAAAAGAAACTATTTGGCTTCTTCTTGAGCTCTAGTTTCTCTTATAACTGTTACCTTAATAGTTCCAGGATATTTTAATTCATTTTCAATTTTTTCTTTGATTTCACGAGCAACTTGATGGGCTGTTAAATCATCAATTTCTTCTGGCTTAACCATGACACGAAGTTCGCGTCCAGCCTGAACAGCATAGGCTTTTTCAACGCCACTTACTTGGTTACCTATTTCTTCTAATTGCTCTAATCTTTGAACATAGTTTTCTGATGAATTATTACGAGCACCTGGACGAGATGCGGAAACGGTATCGGCGATGGCTACTATCGAAGAAATAATACTTGTTGGAGCAGTATCACCATGATGTGATTCGATAGCATTGATAACGACTTTATCCTCGCCATACTTGCGGGCTAAATCGGCACCAATTTTAACATGGCTTCCTTCCATTTCATAATCGATTGCTTTACCAATATCATGTAATAATCCTGCTCGTTTGGCAAGATTAACGTTTTCACCTAACTCGGAAGCGATAAGTCCCGATAAGTTTGCTACTTCAATAGAGTGCTTTAAAGCATTTTGACCATAACTACTACGAAAATGTAATTTACCAACAATTTCTACTAATTCAGGATCCATTTTCGATAGTCCTAATTCATAGACAGCATTTTTACCATACTCTTTGATAGCTTGCTTTACATCATTACAAGTTTTATCGTATAATTCTTCAATTCTTGCCGGATGGATTCGACCATCTTTAATCAAAGTTTCAAGAGTTAATCTTGCGATTTCTCTTCGTAATGGATCAAAACTTGATATAACGATAGCTTCGGGCGTATCATCAATTATTAAATCGACACCAGTAACGGATTCAATAGTTCGAATATTTCTTCCTTCTCTACCGATTAGTCTTCCTTTCATTTCATCATTTGGAAGAGTAATTACTGATACGGTTTGCTCGTTTGTTATATCCGCAGCATACTTTTGCATTGTACCAACAAGTAACTCTTTACTTTTTTCATCAACTTCAAGTTTGGCTTCAGCTTCTTTTTCTTTGATATAAGTAGCAATTTCTTTAGACATTTTGTCTTCAACCATTTTCATGACTGCTTCACGGGCTTGTTCTTTAGTGTATTTGCTTATTTTTTCTAGTTCTTCAAGTTCTTTGCGTTTGATTTCTTCCATTTCATCTTTTGCTTCTTGAATTTTTTGCTGCTTTTCTAAGAGAGCATTTTCTCTTTCTTCAAGAGAACTTTCACGATTTTGAAGAGCTAAATCTCTTCGATCGATATTGTTCTCACGCTGTAATAGTCTTTCTTCTTGCTCTTTTACTTCACTTTTTTTTTCTTTTATTTCTTTATCAGCATCCATTTTTAATTTATGGATTTCTTCTTTAGTTTCAAATAGTGAATCTCTTTTTATCTTATCGGCATCTTTTTTGGCCTTATCGATGATAGAATCAGCTTTATTATCATCACTTTTCTTTTTAATGAATTTGATTAGGAAAGTAACACCTAGTCCTAATACTAATCCAAGAGCAAATAATAAAATGGAGAGAACTGTTTCATTCATATAAACACCTCCATTCTGAATATCATTTATATATAGAAAAAATTATTTTAATTTAAACTATACAATTTTATTGTATCTTAGATTTAAGTTGATGTCAAGTAATTTAATTGGAAATTATGGGATGGTAAATGGCTATATTTTAATAGATAAAATATTTTTCTAAACTATAATTATTATGTTATAATGTTAAAGGATGTGATTTTTGTGAATTGTAGTAAATGCGGGAAGAAAAATATTAAAAAAGCCTCTTTTTGTAAATATTGTGGAAATGAATTTACGAAAGAGGAAAAAGATATGGCTTCAAAAAAAGGAATTGTCTATATTATTAAAAAAATTAAAAAGTGGTATGAAGCATGCACTTTAAAAGTTGTTACTGATAATATTTTCTTTAAAATATTTTTGCTTATTATTTTTTTAGGAATTAGTATTTATAATTTTATCAATATGGGAAGTAACTACAATATTAAAATTTTAAATAGTGAGCGATATCAGGTAACATTTAATGATAAAAATAAGGAATATTATATTTTTCTAAATAATGATGAAGATGCGTTATACGAAATGGTAGACTTATATATTCCGAATCGAACTAATTATATAAGTTTGGTTTTGTACGATGAAAATAGTAATGTCTTAGATCAAAAGGAATATAAGCATGGTGAAGATGTTATTTTAAAGGCTAATACTTCTTCAAATAATTTTTATATTATTAGTGATAAGGATGATAAAAAGGATGCATTAAAAGTATTTGTATATTATGGGGTGGAAAACAATGAAGAAAAATAAGATATACTGTATTTACTGTGGTAAAAGTAATGATATCGATAATGATAAATGTAAATTCTGTGGTAAAAATTTAAAAGAAAAAGAACATGAATTCTTAGACTTTGTCATTGATGAAACAAAAGGACAAATTAAAGGTACATTCTTTGATAAACTGATTGCCTTTAGTAGAAGTTTAATTACAAAGCATCTCTATGGGACAGTACTTACAATGTCAGTAATTGTGGCTTCGACAACTACTATTACAAATGTTATAGCAAAAAATAGTGATTTTCTTAATAGTGACATTAATATTACTAGCGACAAATTTGTTTTTAATGAATTAAGTGATGAAGAAAAATTGACAGGATGTTGGGTTGGTCACAGCAATATTCCTAATGATGCAACATATTATATTAAATATTATGATAATGAGAAGTTTGTTAGGGCTACGGTATATGACAATGAAGAGCCAACTTATATAAGTGGATACTATATTGTCTTCGATGAAGAAATAATGGGAAAAACATATACTAATTTATACTTTGGACCAATAAAGGTAGTTGAAGCACAGAGTTTTTATATGGAATGGGTAGATGATGATACGTACCGCTACGGAGAACTAGGTTATTTTGAAACAAGATATGAAAGAATAAAATGTGAAGATTTTCCCCAAAATAATGAGAATGATAAATAAAAAAACGGAGTTTCCGTTTTTTTGTTGACTATCTACTCTATTTTTATATATTTATATTAGTTTATAGTTTCAATAAAGCTTTTGCTGTTCTAACCATTTGGGCAGAATAGCCCATTTCATTATCATACCAAGCTACAACTTTTACTAATTGTTTACCATCAGATTCAAGAACTTTGGTTAGTGATAAATCGACAATAGCACCATAAGTTGTTCCAATGACATCAGAAGATACGATTGGATCTTCTGTTGCTTTTAATGTTTCGTTTTCATTATTTATAAAGGCACTATTTAATTCATCTTCGGTTACTTTATCAACCAATTCAAGAGTTAAATCGACAAGTGAGCCATCGGGAACAGGAACACGTAAAGCGCTTCCATCTAATTTTCCATCAAGACTAGGTAATACTTTACCAATAGCGGTTGCTGCGCCAGTCGAAGTTGGAATTATATTCATAGCGCAAGCTCTTCCCCTACGCTCTTTAATTCCTTTTTTATGAGCAACATCTAAAGTTACTTGATCATTCGTGTAGGCATGGACAGTTGTCATAAAGCCTTTAGTAATAGTAAAATTATCATTTAAAACTTTGAGAACTGGTGCTAAACAATTTGTTGTACATGAAGCTGCGGATAAAATGACATCATCACTACTAATTATATCGTCATTAACATTGTAAACTACTGTTTTAACATTTCCTTTACAAGGGGCACTAACTAATACTTTTTTAGCACCTGCGGTTAAGTGTCTTTTGGCATCTTCTTCTTTAGTGAATTTACCAGTGCATTCAAAAACTAAATCGATTCCCATTTCTTTCCATGGCAAGTTTTCTGGTTCTTTTTCCGCGAAAACTTTGATTTTTTTGCCATCAACAATAATACCGTCAGAATCAAAGGTTATTTCTTTGGAATACGTACGATGATTAGTGTCATATTTAAGAAGATATGCTAATTCTTCAGGACTTGATAAGTCGTTAATGGCAACGACATCAAAGAAACTATCTTCTTCCATAATACGGTATACTAACCTACCGATTCTTCCAAATCCATTTATGGCTATTTTCATATAAATCATCCTCTCTATAAATCTATTTTCAATATTAGTATATAATAATCAAAGTTAAAAGAAAAGTTTTTTTATGATTACTTGACACAATTTTCATCATGAAGACTTCGGTTTATACCACTTGCTAAAACACTCGACAGTTTATCAATTTGAAAATCGACTTCTTTAGGAGTTACGATAAAGTTATAATTGACAGCATTAAGTACTTCGTTAATTAAATTTTTTTGGTCACGATCAGATAATTCACCAATAAGTCCTAAAATATCACGTTTTTCTTTATCGGTTAGGTTTTTGTTTTCGATTTTTTCTAAATAATTAGTACGATTAAATATTAACTTATTTTTATTTTGATTTTCTTTAATATAGGAAATATGTTTGAATAAGTAATTTATTGTATCATATACAATAATAGAGGACTCGACAACAGTCGGTACACCTATACCAATAACGGGAATACCTACATTCTCTTTACTTATTTCTTTACGCATATTACCTATACCACTTCCTGGATGAATTCCGGTATCAGTAATTTGGATACTTTTATTAATACGAGCTATCGAAGATGCCGCAAGAGCATCAACCACAATTAGAAAAGAAGGCTTTACTTCTCTTACAACCGATGTTATAAGGTCACTTGTTTCAATACCAGTTGTTGCCATAACACCAGGGTTTAAAGCGGATACTTCTCTTAATCCTTCACTTATTTTATCAATAAGGAAAAGATGCCGCGTGACAAGAATATTATCAATTGTTTTAGGTCCTAAACTATCAGGTGTACTCTTTTCATTACCGAGACCAACAATTAATACACTGGAACTATCTTTGATATTAAGATGATTAAGTAACTTTTTTAATTCTTTAATAAATATTTCCTCTACTTCATTTTTATTTTCACTATCAGTTACATCTTCAAATTCAATTGTTATGTAAGAGCCAATTTTTTTATTTATTAATTTACTACTTTCTTCATCGATAACAACACTAGTTACTTTTATCTTACCAAATGTTTCAGTTGTTGTCGCTATTTTATTTTGACTGTTTTCAATACTTTCGAGTACTAAGTCTGTCCTTATTTCATAGTTTTTGAGATCAATTTCGTGACTCATTATTATCACCAGTAATATTTTTCACAAAAAAGATAGAAAATATTTGCTTTTTTTATATTTTTTTGATAGAATTGTAATTAGTTTTGGGAGGAGATGAATTTTATGGCAAATGTTAAAAATGCAAAAAAGAAAATTATTCAGATTAACAAAGTCACTTTAGCTAATCAACAATTAAAGTCAACAGTTAAGAATTCTATTAAGAGAACTGACAAAGCTGTTGCCGCTGGTAACAAAGAAGAAGCTGAAAAGAATTTGAAATTAGCTATTAAATCACTTGACAATGCTGGAGTAAAAGGACTTGTTCATAAAAATAAAGTAAATAGAGAAAAATCAAGATTAACGAAAAAAGTAAATGCTATGGAATAATAAGTATTTATTTTTTTGTATTTAAAAATAATAATTATTATTAAAAAGCTTTTATTTATAAGTGTATATTTAAAAGATAAAATCATTTTACTATTAATTTGCTACTTTATGCATAATTATCAATATATATAGGATTAGATTTTAAAAATATCACTTAAATTCAAAAATTATATTTATCAAAATACAAATGCATGATATAATTATTAAAAAAACAAAAATATAACATTCAATTTAAAAATATTGTCAGTGTACACATGAATGGGGGGAAGATATATGATTTTAATAACTAAAGATAATTTGTCATCATTTATTGAGTATTATCATAACTTCCATGATAGTTATATAACAAATATCAATTATGATATCAAATTATCAAAAATAGAACTTTTTATAGATGTTTCCTGGTCAGGGGAACTAATATTAAAAGAAGATGGCCACTATGAAACTAATAAAACAAAATTAAAAATGATTTTTAATGATATAGAACAATGTAATAACAAGGAAATTTTTTCATGGGATTATATTAGTGATGCTTTTATGAAATATATCAATATTAAAAATAAAGATTATATTTGTTTTGCTAGTGATGAAAATGATCCATTAGTTTATATTATCTGTGATAATATTGAATATGAGGAATTAAAGCATTGATAAAAACTATTATATTTTTTCAACTAGTGTAATTAAAATTTTTAAAATTTAAAATATATAATAAATCTTACTATATGCTTCTTGCTACATAATAAGGGTAATACTATCCTTATTATGGTGAAGACTTTAGTGGCTAACACCACTTGCCTCGCTCATAAGATTGTATTAATACTATGACATTGCATAGTGTTTTTAATATTTAAAATCAATAACTTAAAAAATAATTTTTTACTACTAATTTACTACTTTTGAAAGTGAAAATATAGGGAATTATGACAATTTATTCGAAATTCCTCTAGAAACTAAAATATTATAAACACTTATAAATAAAGATTATAAAAGCATTTAAGCATCTATGAAGAGATACTTACAAAAATACAATATTTTTATCTATAAAATGTGTCTTTTTTAGAAGGCATATTTTTTTTATAATAATTTATAGTATAATAATAGTAGCAATAATGGAAAGTATTTTAGACAAAGTTCAAAATAAAGTTGCTTTTAATTTAAAATTTATTTTTATATAATAATGGTAGAAAGGAGGAAAAAATGAAAATAGTAAAGAAAATAATAAAAATTATTTTGACAGTAATTATATTTATCGCAAGTTTTATTTTAATTGATGGTTTTTGTGCAAGGTTTTTAAAAACGAGACCCCTACTAGCGAAGAAAGAAATAGTAGAAAGTGGTATTGTGAAAGCGGGGGTTGTCTATAAATCGTTATTCGCGGATATCTACTACTGTAATACTACAATCCAAACATATGATGATGATGACAATCTTATTCAAAATGATACTACGATAAGATATTATAAAGAAAAAAATAGTGACTTCTCCTGCCCTATTTGGATAAATGAACGAAATGAGATATTAGAAAAATACCAAAAACTAGCAGAAGGGAAAGAGAATCTCGAATTTATGAAGCCATATGCTGAAGGGCTATATAAATCACAGTTTCATAAGTATTCTTATAATTCGAAATTAAATATATTTGCATATAATTTTAATGGGTTCTATCGTATCACAGATAAAACTTACCATGACTATTATCTATTTGATACCACTGATTTTAATAAGGATCCTATTAAGTTAGAACTACCTGGATTTGATACACAGTGGGAAGTTTTTCAAGTATCTTATTCAAAAGATGGAGATACGATGTTTTTCTACTACAGCTGTGGATATAGAGAAAATTATGCGACGGATGATCAAAAGTATACCAAAGAAGAATGCAATAAGGAAAAAGATAAGTTTGGAATATATGCATACAAAGTTAATGGTATCAATGACTATACTTTCTTAAACTTTTTAAGTGAGGAAGATGCTAACATATTTACTGCGGAATATCCTCAGACATACTTTGTAATCAATAAAGTTATCGATAAAGAAAATATTGTCTTAAAATATGTTGTAACGAGAAATAAACAAATAGAATCCATTAAAGAAGTATACTATGTCTGGAACATAACTGATAATAGTTTAAAGGAGTACCATGAGTGAAATGAAGATAGGTGAAAAATTATATAATTATCGAAAACAAAAAGGTCTCAGCCAGGAAGAAGTAGCAAATATGATGGGTGTTTCTAGACAAATTATCAGTAAATGGGAACAAGATATCTCAGTACCAAGGTCAGACAATTTGAAAAAGATTTGTGAGATTTATGATATTTCTTATGAGGATATTTTTGGAAAAGATCAGAAAGAGAAAAGAAAGAAAAAAGTTAATATAATACTTATATTATTTCTTATAATGGTTTTAGTAGAACTAACAATAATATTAATCTTAACACTAACTTCAAGACAGACTGAATATAAATGCATTGGAACACAAGTATATTATGTTTTAGACTATTATGAAAATAAAGATGATGATAACTATGTCTATCTTACAATAAAGAACAGTAATGAGGTAATTAAAACGGTAAAAGTAGCTAAAGTTATATCGACACATTTAGAAAAAAATAATTACTATGAGTTTATATTTAGAACCAATGAAATTAATACAGATATTGACTATATATTTGGTACTAATGAAATGATCAATATTATTGAAGCAGATAGTTTTAAAGGTAATTCAAGACAGCCATTTAATTGTAAATAAGGAATTCCTTGATAGATAAATATTATGAAAAAAATACATTCCATGTAAAAGTGAAATGTATTTTTATTTATATCAACAATTTCTGTTAATATTATTAATACTTTTTAGAAAAGTTAATTAAACTGATTATGAAAGCCAATATTATTACTAATATAATCATTTTTTATTTTTCTCCTTTTTCTTTCTTCAGTTTCCTCACGTATTTTTTTGACAGTTTCATTATGTATTTGCTTTTTTTATTTCTGCATATACTGATTCAAAGTTTGTAGAAATCACCAACTCGTTTTTTAAATCTATTTTAAATTTTTGTAGTTTGTCTAGTCTTTCTATAGTAATCAAGAACTTCTTCTAAGATATTTTTACCATATTTTTTAATTTGTTCGTAGTCACCCATTAGCGCTTTAAAGTCATCATCTGATAATGTTTCTTCTAAAAATCTAACAGCAATATAACTTAAATCATAACCGCTGTAGGTAGATGTTTGAAAATTAGAGCCATGACTTAAATTATTTAAATTAGGAATTTCTTTAGTTGTTTCCAAAACCATATTAATATAGTCACTAAATGATTTGTTATCTAATAAATAATCTTTTTCTCCCGACATTAACTGGGCCATACCTTCGTCATACCAAACTATTCTTTTACCATAGTCTCCTTTTAAAATTAATTCCATATACATAATATGAAATAATTCATGACTAGCCATATATAGTTTAGAATTGTATAACTTACTTCCCACGATTAAATTGTTATCAAGATAGGCATTAATCATTCCACCATCGTAAGTACCTCTAGCATATTCAGGAAGACTATTTTCCTCACTTCCTCTAAAGCTCTTAACAAAGTTTCTAAACTTTTCTAAATCATCAAAATAGTTTATTTGAATTTTTCGAAAGTTTGTAATTCCAAATAAGGAGTTTAAAGATGTTATTTTTTTGATTAGTATTTCATTCATTGGCTCTGTTATATATTTTAATGTATCGGGAGCATATAATTTATAATACTCATTATCAACTTGTAATTTTTCCATGACTAATTACCCTTCTTTCTACGATTGCTAATAAGTTACTTAATATGTTCTATTTGGTCATAGCAACAGCTTCTGTTAATAAAGCTTCTAAATTATTAAATGGTTTTTTATTTGTTTCGGTTTCATATAACCAATCGAGATATTCATTATTTTCAGAATCATCTGGTCTTCCATAAACGACTTTAGAACTATCTTTAGAAAGCCAATAGCCAAATTCAATATTAGTGGTAAAACCCGGAAGTCTTTTAATGCTTCTTGGAACCCAAAAAACAATCACTTTGGCATTATAAAGGGCTTCTCTTTCCCATAACGATTCGTTTTCACTACCCCTATTTTCTTCATCAAACTCTCTTTCGGGAATGTAGACAACACCATTATAATGTAAATCTTCTAATATTTTAATTGCTTCTTTTCGCCAAGACTCCATCTCTAGAGTTCGAGGTGTCGGACCTGCAAGAAAAAGGGAATTTTCTTCTTTAATTACTTCTTTACTTGAAAAATTTAACTTCATACTTTTTCTCCTTATATTAATATCATACACTATTTTTATTTATTTTGAAAGATTTTAGGTGGTAAATATCTAGAGCATTTTATTTATTTACAATAATATTACAGGAAAAAATTTGAATAATTGGTTAACCAAATTTGAAAAATTTGGAAACTTAAAAAAAAGAAAGAGAATTTAATCTCTTCCTACATCATATTTTCTAGGTCTTCTATGGCTTTTGTTTTTGCAGAGTTCATTTTTCTAACCCATTTTTTCATATTACCATTTTTTATATTTTGGTATAATGCGGCACTACCAACACCCATACCAATTCCAATTAAAGCCATACCCATCTTGGATTTCATCTATAATCCCTCCTTAAAATATGACAATATCAAATGGAAATATTTGATATCAATAGTAGTATTGACAGAATATGGTGCTTTATACCTAATTATTATATCTACTTAAAATTAAATCTTTAAGAGTTGTTTTGCGATTATCGACATAGTCATTATTTATGCCATAGATGAAGGAATTGGGATCTCCTACTAAAATGAGACTTTTTTTAGCACGAGTAACACCGGTATAAACTAATTTGTTATAGAGCATTCTTTTGAAAGATGGCGTTATTGGCATGACGACAGTATTGAATTCACTACCTTGGGCTTTATGAATACTGATAGCATATCCATGGCGGAAATTGATAAATTTATCGGGCGTATATTCGACAATATTGCCATCGTAATTTATATTTATCTGTGTCGTTATTTTTTTCTCTGGAGAAATAATGATATCTTCAATATAGCCAATGTCACCATTATAGACGTTATTATCAGGGTCATTTACGAGCTGAAGAACTTTGTCACATTCACGATATGTTACATCTTTGTAATGAATTTCTTTTTTTCTATCACTTGGAGGATTAAATATTTCTTGAAGGATAATATTTAGATTGTCAATTCCATTTACTGATTTATACATGGGAGCAAGTACTTGCATATCACGGTCAGTATAGCCTTTTTTTACAGCTCTTTCGATGACTTCTTTGATGATTCCTAGACTGGTATCGTTATCACCATTAATAAAGAGATAGTCATCTTTCTTAATAAAAAGGTCTTCACTGATATTTTTTTCTTTGATGTCATAAGCTAGATTTAAGATGTAAGAGCCTTCTGTCTGACGATAGATTTGACTTAAGCGAATAACGGGAAGACAATCGGAATCAATTAAATCTTTCAGTATTTGGCCTTCACTGACACTGGGAAGCTGGTAATAATCGCCGACAAGAATTAGTTTGGCACTTCGTTTTGTTCCTTTTAGGAGAGCTTCCATAAGTAAGGTATCAATCATACTTACTTCATCGACAATAATATATTTTTCACTTTTAGGTGAATATTCATCGACACTAAAGGTATTGGCATCTTTATCCCAACCAAGATATTTATGAATGGTTGAAGCGGGAAAGCCTGAATTCTCCATCATTTTTTTAGCCGCTCGTCCAGTTGGAGCTAAAAGGGCAATGTCACTACTTTTTAATTTGTTTTCTTCGGTAATGATTTGAGTGATAGCTCTTATAATGGTCGTTTTACCTGTTCCTGGCCCACCAGTAATGATAGTGATGTTATTATTGACACCACTTTGGATAGCTTTCTTTTGAATATCATCATACTTTATCTTGCTATTATCGATATATTTTTCGATATTGATGTGACTAGTTATAGGCATATCATTTAAATAGCATAGTCTTTCGGCGATATATATTTCGGCATCATAAAACTTTTTAAGATAATAGCGTTTATCTTTAATTATGATTTTTTGTTCGGTAATTAGTTTTTGTAAAAGGTATTCTAACTTTTCGGGAGAGATAGTGACATAACTTGATAAACTGAGAGATATTTCTTCTAAAGTTAAGTAGGTATCTCCTTTCATAAAACATAATTCTTTCATAACATGAATAATAAGAGCTTTTACTCTTCGCTCATCATCTTCTTCAATTCCCATATTGATAGCGATTTCATCGATTTTAGCAAAGGGTATTTCATCGGTATCGATAAGAGTATAGATATCATCTTTAACAGTTGTTAAGATTTTTGATTCGTATTTATTTAAAAAACTTAAGGCTTCTTTCATATCAAAGCCGAGTTTAGTTAATTCAAGAACGACATTGGAAGTATTTTGATAATCTTTTAGGGTATCATATATTTTATTTATTTTGCTTTCATTTAAACGAGGAATAAGCTGCAGGCAATCTTTGTTAGCAAGAATTTTATCAATTGTTCCTTCATGGAAAGTATCAACTATTTTTTGTGCTGTTTTGATACCAATTGGAAATAAATCACTTGATAAAAATGTTACTAATTCTTCTTCCTTAGTCGGTAAGTTGATATCGAAGGAAGTTACAGAAAACTGCAGACCATACTTGGGATGAGTTACTAAATCGCCATAAAGAATGTATTCTTTTTTATCACTTAATTTAGGGAGAACTCCTGTAATATTAATTATATTATCTTCATAATCGGTATTGGTTTCTTTGATTTTAAATAAGGCAACCAGATAACCGTTTATTTCATTACGATATATTTGTTTATATAATGAACCGATGATGTAACTCTTATCCATAGCTTACCTCTTTTCTTCCTAATTATAACAATTTATGATGACGTTGTAAAGGAGATTTTAGAGAAATGCGAACAATAGTTTTATAGTGTAAAGGAAAATGAAAAAAGATAATTATTAGATATTAGGGTTTATCTAAAAATTAAAAATATCAAGGTAAAAGGTTTACTTTCCTTGATATTTCATAATAAGGTTACTAGTTTTATACAAATAATCAATTATTTTATTTATTTTTATACACATATTATACTCATTATTTTCTATTTCTATCTTGCTTGGAATAGCCATATAAGTAAAGAGGAGTAATCTTTCTTCTTTTCGTAGAGGATAACTACTTTCATAGTAATGGAAAAGATCATAAAAGTCTAAATCGAGGTAATGGTTTTGATAGAAAGATAGTAAATCGTAAATGGGACTTGCGATGCGACTTTTATTCCAACTTATTAAATATGGCCGATCATTTTTGATATAATGGTCTAAATTGATATTGTCGTGAATATTTACGACACGCTCATTTTTATCATCTTCTATTTCTTTATACCATTTATCAAGAGTATCTTTGGCAAAGTAAATACTATCGAAGATGATACTTATATTACGAGCTATAAGATATGATGATGGGGACATGTAAACTTCTTTTTCGATGAGAGTTATTAAGTCATTATAGTAATTGTTTAGATATTCTAGTCTACTTCCTATTTCTTCATATATTTCTTTATTTTTATCGATGTCAACTTCTCGATAGAATGTTGTTTTACTGTGGAGCAAACTAAGAAGATGAGTTAAATCCATCGCCTTTTGTTCAAGTGGTTCATCTGTATCTGGTAAGTAAGGATAGATTTCGTATTCGTTATCTAAGGCAATTGGTTCGGGAAAGTAGTCAAAAGAACGGGACTTTAAATAGCTATATATTTTATCTAAATTGTCGTTAGCTCTTTTTTTTACAACTATTTTGTCATCGATAATTTTGGCATTTGATTTTATGGTTAATTTATTTACTTCGCCGACAAGACTTCTGATGGTATTATCCACTGGTCTTTGGAACAATGACTTTATCGCCAGGCTTTAATTCAGTGATATCGTTATATGATTCTAAATCTTCTTTAGTTACACCGTACTTGGTAATGATTTTGTCAATGGTATCTTCTTCTTTGACAATATAGACATAGTATGTAGTATATGTTTCGGTATCATCAAGATTGGAAAATAAGTCGGTGGCAAAGGTAGAAGATTCTTCACGGCCATCTTGAGGTAATTCCTCAGTTATTGTCTTTATTGGCTCTATTTTAGGTAGTTCTTCTTCTAGTAATTCTTCTGGCTCTGGTACTTCTTCTTTAGCTAGTTCAGTAAAGGTTTCTTCTTTTACTTCGGGAACTTCGGTAAAAATTTCTCTGGTATTTTCTTCAGAAGTTTCTTCTTTTGCTTCTTCGGTATCTAATGGTGTATCCTCTACTTCACGTTCTTCTTCATCAGAAGTAGCAGGTTCTTCTTCGTGAAGTGGAACTTCTGATTCTGGAAGATATTCGGCTTCAACATATAAATCGATATTAACTTTTAGTGTATCTTCATTTATAACATCATAATAGAAGTCTTCAATATCAGAAGTTACGGTACTGAAATCGTATCTTGGATCTAGGGTTATATCGAATGGCAAGTCAAAGGAAAAGTTTTCACGATTAATTGAACCTTCATTCATTTTGTAATCTCCAGTTATATGAAAAGCACCAGTAATAATTCCTTCAGATTCAATATTAATATCTCTTTCAAGGGATATAGATGTTATTTCACTTACTTTCGTTTTGAATGGTAGTTCTTTTTTAAATGGTATTATTTGTTTCATATTCACGCTTCCTTTCATTTAAAAATATGTTAGGTTTAGGAAAATATGAAAAGAATATAGTTTTTTGCTATTTTCTTTATTTTAGTTATAAGCTTTTTATG
>CANRJI010000003.1 GCA_947630885.1 uncultured Bacilli bacterium | reverse complement strand
GAGATATTAGATAAATTAGGTACAATGCCTCTTCCTCCATATATAAAAACTAAATTAGATGATCAATCTATGTATCAAACTGTCTATGCCAAAAATATTGGTAGTGCCGCTGCTCCGACAGCTGGTTTACATTTTACTAAGGAATTATTAAAAAAAATAGAAGATAAAGGTGTTATTATTTGTTACATTACCTTACACGTTGGTCTAGGTACTTTTAGGCCAGTAAATGTTGAAGATGTAACAAAACATAAAATGCATTCTGAATTTTATTCGATGGATAGTAATACTGCCTTAATTCTAAATAAAGCAAAAAAAGAAAGAAGAAGAATAATTGCTGTTGGAACAACGACGACACGAACATTGGAAACCATTATGACCAAATATCAAGAATTTAGAGATTGCCATGGCTTTACTGATATTTTTATCTATCCAGGCTATGATTATAAGGCAATTGATGGATTAATTACTAACTTTCACTTACCAAAATCAACTCTTATTATGTTAGTCTCAGCTTTTTGTAATAAAGAAATGATTTTAAATACGTATGCTTATGCTGTTAAAAATAAGTATCGTTTCTTTTCCTTCGGTGATGCTATGTTTCTATATAAAAAGGAAAAATAATATTTACTTTCTACTAAATTTATTATATAATTTAGTAGTAATGCTTGTGTGGCGGAATTGGTAGACGCACTGGACTCAAAATCCAGCGATAGCAATATCATGTGGGTTCGAGTCCCACCACAAGCACCAGATTAATATCAAACTCGGACTTTATAGCCCGAGTTTTAAAATAATTAAATATATGCTATAATTTTTATAACTTAACTCGAAATATTTATTGATTGCAGTATAATTAGATATAATGCTTATGACATTTTATGACCAGTTACATTTCTTTCCTTTAATTTATATGGTAAATTATATTACGAAAGGATGTTATGAATAGTGGATATTAAAGAATTAGAAAAAAAATACAAACAAGTATGTAAATTAAATGATGGCAATTATGCTGTAAGTAATAAAAGCCAAAGCGAAGTAAGTGAAGTTGATTATTGGAATGCCCATACAGCCATTGATGAAGTATATGGATTAGAAGGAAATTGGGGATTAGCAGATAAAGAAGGCGATGTCATTATAAAGCCTCAATATATTTATCCATTTATCGAGTGTGGTGATAACTATCAAGTAATGTTGCCGTATAAATATCAAATAGTAAATGGCAAAAAAATAGTAGTGACATTAAAGCATGGACTAATAGATAAAAAAGGGAAAATTATCATTCCAATAAAATATCTATTTATGGAAGCTATGGATAATAGAGGAACATACTTCAAAGTCTTTGATAGTAAACTTGAAAAAGATGGAGTACTAGATAAAAATAATAATATTGTTGTTCCTTTTGTTTATCAGTATATTTCATCATTTCCTGATTTAGAATTAATGATCAAAACAAAAATTTGTGATATATATCCCGATCATATCTATCAAGTAAAAGTAAGTATTAATGATTTATATGGTGTATATGATTTAAAATTAAAAAAAGAAATAATAAAACCTCAATACAAATACTTAAAAATTATTGATTATAATAAATTTTTAGTAGGAGAAGATTATGAAAATTGTAATACTTTAATAAATGAAAATAATCGTGTAATAAAAAAGTAGGTGATTAATGTGAATAAAAATTATCATGAGAAGAATGGTAATGCTCTCTATATCTTAAATATCTTAAAAAAGTATTCTTGTGAAGAACATAAGCTTTCCGTTAATGAGATTATTAAATACATAGAAGATATATATGGCGTAAAAAATGATCGAAGAACAATTGAGAGAAATATTGTCCTTTTAAATGATAAACTAGATTATGAAATTTTAGTTTCTAAAGTAGGCAATAAAAATTATTATTATTTATTAAGTAATCCTGATATCGATTTCGAACCTGGGGAAGTAAGAACTATTATTGATACTTTTAGTTATGCCCCGTTTATTCCCGAAAGTATATCTAAAGAAATTATTAAAAAATGCCAAAATATGCAAAATATTTATGAAAATGAAAAATTAAAAGGTTATCAAATATATTCGAATAGTATTAAGACAAATAATAGAGAAATAATTAAAAATATTGAAGACATAAATAATGCCATATATGAGAAAAAAATGATTTCTTTTGATTACTATAAATATGAACTTAAAGCTACCTTAGAAAATGTTAAAATAAATAGTTATATCGTATCTCCTTATCATATAATATATTCTCTTCAAGAATTATATTTAATTGCTTTAAAGAAAGGCGAAAAAAATCTCAAAAATTTTCGTCTTGATCGTATGAAGAATATTAAAATATTAGACAAAAATGCTTCTCAAAATATAAAAAAAGAAGATATAAAGAAAATAATCGACGCTTCCATTTCTATGTATGGAGGAAAGGGAGAAGATATCGAAGTTTTATGTGATAATATTTTACTAGATAATATCATTGAAGTCTTTGGAAAAAACATTAACGTATCTAAATATGATAACAATCATTTTAAATTAGTTATGAATAAAGATATCGAAGGTTTTAAATACTATGTTTTAAGAAATATTGAACATATAAAAATCATTAAGCCTCAAAAGTTAAAAGATGAAATCAAAAGGATTTTAAAAATATATTTAGAAGACAATTAACATTTTATGAGCCGTTATAATGCTTAATATTTTTAAGTATGCTAAAATAAATTTAAAGGAGTGAGAAAATGAAAATTAAAAGTTACAGTGATTTAGAAAAAGTAGAAGATAATATGTTGGTTGATTTAACTGAACTAGAGCCTAGATTAATTGCGAGAGCTATTTATTTCCTCGCAGGTCTAACATGTAAGAATGGAAGCTTAACTAAAATATCCTGCCATCAATATTTAGTAAAAATAAATAAGTAATAGTCTAAAATAGGATGATTTTAATGATTATCTATAAAGTGAAAGGAATTTATAATCAGTATGCAAAAAGAAAAATTAAAATTTTATAGTTATGCTAAAAGAGATGCAAGAATGGATTTGGATAATGAAGCTGAATTAAAAGAATTTAAAGAAGAATATCGAGAATTTTTAAATACCTTATGGGATAATATCAAAAATAAACAAAATGAGTATCAACAAGATCCTGGTCGTGGACCATATAGTGATCCAGATAGTTTTGATTTAGAGAAAAAAGTTCGAAATAATGATTGGTTTTATGAGGATTTATGCAAGTTTTTAAATTGTCAATTTGGCTATGACATATATTTTTTTAAGGATAATTTTATTAAATATGGAGGCGAAGATAAATACTATGGTGAAAAGTTTTATCCCGATCAGTTTGGCTTTTCTGCTCCTTGTACTAATTTAAATCATATTTATGATCGATATTTAATCTTATCTCAAAAGTATGGCAAAAATAAAGATGAAGCTATCGAAAAAGTTATAAATTGGGTAATAGGGTCACGAACCATTGGAGGAGCGTTTATTTGGCCAAAGACAATGAATAGAAGAATATCTTATAATTGTTGTCGTGGAAAGTTTTATATTGAAGATCGCGTCGATTTAACTCTCTTAGAAATAAAACATTATCTTGAAGGTACTAGTAAAAAAGAGGATATATTACCAAACCGTATAGATGAGATAAAATGGTTAGATTATTTTAAAAAATTGGATCCTTCAAACCCTTTTAAAAAATATGTCGATACTTTTTGTTTTAATTCTTTTGTTGATAAAAATTATATGCCCTATGATATTCTAAAAAGTGATTTTGCCGATAAAAAGAAAATAGTTATAAAAGAAGATAAAACACTTTATAATAAGGAAAACTCTATATATAAAATTGAAGAATTAGAAATCGTAGAGAGAATGTTAAATAATGTTAATATATTAATTGAAAAAAGATCTAAACAAATCTTAAAAGAAATAAATAAAAAAAATAACTATACATTATGTGACCAGTTATATTGCATAACTTTTCTTTTTTGAATAAAATCTTAAAAGAAAAGGAGGAAATAATATTTTGAAAAAGTACCGAGTTATCATGAACAATGTTGACAAAGTTACAGATTATGTCGATCTTTTAAAAGATGTTCGAACAATTTATATGAATAGTACCTTTGCTCAAAAAAAATTAAAAACATTAGCTAAAAAAATTCCCAAAAAATACGATATTGAAAGTATTCTAAAGTTTGAAAAGGAGACTGGATTAATCTTAAAGTACTATATATTTAATAATAAATATGACTTTTTAGAGTATACCCATTTAGGAGTATTTCCTGATAATGAAAGATTAATAAAAGAATATGACATCGGAAAGTATCCATATGAAGAACTTATGAAAACGCATCTTGATACCTTCGATATCTTAGTAATTGATAAAACAAATATTTAAAAGAAGCTGTCAAATTGATAACTTCTTTTAAAATTTAACAAAAAAGTAGATTATATATAAAAATAATTGCTACATAAAACATCCTATGACCGGTAGCCTTTTCGTAAAATTAAAAAAATGTTAAACTTTATGCGAGGTGAAAGTTATGGAATTAATTAAAGAAAAAGATAGAAAAAATAATTTTGAATTTTTTCTCGATGAAAAAAAGAAAGTAATGTTAGATTTTTCACAATGTAATAAACAAAATTTAATGCTATCACATGTGCACTATTTATGTGATAATGTAACATCATTAGAAGAAAAAAATGATGCTTATTATATTTATGATTATAAATATTTGGATAAAGATGAACTTAACAACTATTTAAATGAAGCCTTTGATGAGATAAGCAATGATCTTATTAAAGCACAAACTTATTTATGCTTTAATTATTGTGGTACTTATACAAACATAAATAAAGCATATAAAAAAATGTTAAAAGAAATAAAAGTAAAAAACTATAAAATTACTGGTATTCCAATAGAACAATATATAGATGGTCGTTGGAATAAAGAAAACGAAAAAGACTTTGTTATTAAAATTATGATACCTATAAAAACCGATTATATGTGCTAAATCTTAAATGACTCCTATTTAAGCAATACATCAAAATTAATCAAAATCGCTTTGCTAGATAGTGATACAATATATTTGTAAAAAACAACATCTTACATGCTATAATATGCTGTTAAAATTAATATTAATCACAAAAGAATATTTAACATATACTAAATTATGTGCAAATATCACATATATTTACAGTAAAACAGTATAAAGTTGCCAAAATGCAAAATAAATGTTATAATACATGGCGTTAGGAGGAAAAACATGGATAATAATGAAAATAGAATTGTTAATCAAAGTGAATTAGTAGTTTCTGAAAAAAGGCCAAGTCAAAGTAAATCATTTTATCGTCACCGTGAAGAATACATTTTAGATAAAAAAATTAATGCCTTAGATCGTTATATAAATAAATTAGAAAGCGTACTCAGGGTTCAAGAAAAAAAATATAATAGAATATATAAGGGCAATCTTAAATTTATGTGGCCCTCTATATTGATAGGATACCCTGCCATTTACATCATCTTTGGCTTTTTTAAAGGAGTTTATCTTACTCTTGGGTATTCTTTAGTACTTTTACCAATCGAATTAGTAATTGGAACCCTTATGATAAAGGCTGAAAATAAAGTTAATAACACCAAAGCCGAATTAGGCGAAGTAAATGAAATAAGAAATAATGCCTATGAAGCTCTAAAAACTATGGTTAAAGAAAGAATTAGTGAACCAATTGAAATCGATAAAAGTACGGTTGAAAAAAAGGAATACTATCCATCATGGCTATATCACAAAGAAACCACTTTAGATGAAAAGCGATTATCGAAACGTGTTCGTAAAAGAAAAAGAGCGCTTCCTACACGAACCGTTGAAGAAGAGAATATGTAATTATAACATATTCTTTTTTTAAATTATTTTAATTTTTTTCTCTAAAAATTACAAAATTCGAAATATAAATTTGTATATATATTATAGAGTGGGGAATTTATGCAAAAAATGTCGAACGTCTTTTTTGTCTTGTTTTGTCGAATTTGTATATTTTTTCTTCAAGTTATGCTAAATTGTAGAAGAGGTGAAAAAAGTGTTAAAAACAAATATGGAGTTTAGAAAAGGTATTCTTTTTATTAGATTAAAAGGAGATTTAAATAAAAATACAATCCGAGGTGTTATTGATAAAGATTTTAAGTATATTGTTTTAAATCTTGATAATATGTATTCGATAGATAGTTACTCGATAGATTATATAAATAGATTCTATCATCGTTTAGAATCTTTAAGTGGCAAAATGATTATTTGTGATAAGTTCAATGTATCACGTCGATTACTTAAAGATATACCACAAATAGAAAACGAATTTGATGCTTTTGAATTATTTGAAAGGGTGGTTTAGATGACCAAATATGACGAAATAATAAATTCTTGTACAGGCCTTATCTATATGATTATACGAAAATATTTTAGAGGATGTGAAATAGAAGATTTATATCAGGAAGGCGTTAAAGGAGTCATTAAAGCATACCAAAATTATCAAAATAATCGCATGACGAAGTTTTCAACTTATGCATACAAATATATATATGGCGAGATATATGCCTACGTAAGCCAAAATAAACCTCTAAAGTTATCGAAAGATTATATTTCATTATATCGAAGTATAAATGAAGCCCGAAGCTTACTTAGTCAAAAGTTGATGAAAGAACCTTCCAATATAGAACTTGCATCATACTTAGAAGTGGATGTTAATATAATTAACTCTGTACTTGAAGCTATGAATGGTGTCGATAGTTTAGATAGACCAATATATAATGATGGTAAAGAAGTAACTTATTATGATACCATTGGTAATAATAAAGACTACTATAACATAGATAAAATAGAACTTGCCGAAGTAGTAAGAAATCTTCCCGAACCCGATAAATCTATTATTTATCTACGCTACTACAAAGATAAAACCCAAAGCGAAGTAGCTGATATATTAGGAATGAGTCAGGTTGGAGTTTCACGAACAGAAAAGAAGACATTACGAAGAATTCGCGAAAATTACCAAAATGTAGCATAAATAAGCAATAAATCTTCAAAATGTAACCAAATAGTTTACATAAAAATTTTAAAAATTATGAGAAAATATTATTAAGGTGATACGGTATGAAGAGCAGAAAAGAGAAAAATTACGACATATACGAGATAATAGCTAAAAATATTAAGTATTATCGTAAAATTAAAAAAATGACCCAAGCAGAACTAGCCGAAAAAACGGAATATTCTCATGAGTTCATAAGAAGGATCGAGGCACCGAATAGTAAAAAGAATTTTTCCATTGACGCAGTTAGTAATATAGCGGACGCCCTCGATATTAGCATAGAACTATTATTTGAAAAAAGAGAAGGGAATAAAGATGATGAAAGGTAGTTTATTTTAGCTATTCTTTATTGTAATAGTCATTTTCATTTCAAAGTTATCCTTAGGCAATTTGACATTTTCTTTGGATTTTGTGATATGTCATCAGTTGAGATGTTTGGCGGGAGTTAGACCCGTTAAATATCTCTTTTATTTCGCATAAAATATTAAATGCCATTATCAATATATATTTAAAATTGAACGTACTATATTTGAAAATTTAAATAGGTAATTTTAAAATATCTTGCAATATAAAAGAAAAGATGATATCATAAATATCACTTGTCAACACCGAAACTATGGAGATGATATTTATGACAAAAAATATAAAAGAAGGAAGAGAAACATTGCCATCTTATGAAGAATTAGATATGGAAAATATTGAAGCAAGAAATAACTTAGTTTTAAATAATATGTATCTTGTACATAGAGAGGCAAATCGTTATTCTGATGTTTTTAATGATACTGAAGAATTAATATCAGTGGGAACAGAAGCCCTAATTATGTCAGCGGATGATTACGATATCGATTGTGGTCTTAGTTTTCGTACCTATGCCTTAAATAACATAAATAGCGCAATAAATAATTTTGTTAGAAGAAACAATTACCAAATCAATTGTCTTAGCCTTGATCAGCCTGCTGATCAATCTAACAATGCAAGATTAAAAGATTCCCTTTACAAATTAGAAGATGACTTTACCTTAAATTGTGAACGTCAAGAAGACTATGAGTATATTCGCAAAGTAATTAAAGGACTAGATGAAAAACAAAGAGAAATAATAGAATTATATTTTGGTTTTAAAGATGATCCTATAAACTCTTCAAAAATTGCTAAACATTTTGGTATAAGCGTTACTCGAGTTAATCAAATTAAGAAAAAAGCATTATCCAAAATTCGTAAAAAAATAGTTCGCTATGAAAGACAAAACCATTAAGCTAAGTACTAAGTAAAATTAGTACTTTTTATATTAAATAAACTTTTTATTAAAATTAAAAAAGTATTTTCTTTGTTTCAATAGATTTTTTTTCAATAACATAGTATAATTAAAATGGTGAAAGAGATGGATTATCATACAAAGGAAGAATTATATCAAAAATTAAAAGGAGCATTCAAGGTAAAACTTAGATTAATGCAAGAAAATCAAAATAATATTCGCGAAATAGATATATGGAATTACTTAAAGATAAACAAATGGAGTAAGGATAAAAACTTAACCATTTCCGAAATGGTTAATGACATAATTAATGTCGATTATACCAAAGTATATCAGTTTGTAAATAATAATAGATAGGAGTGAAAATATGCTAACAAATATAATGATTGGACTTGGTGTTTTGTGTTTAATTCTCTTAGTTGGAATCTTCATTTTTAAAAGTAAAAAAATCAAAGTAATTTTAGGCGTTATTTTAAGTTTAACTATTTTAACTGAATCCTCTTGTCTTTGCCTTCCCATTTTTAAAAATATTAATTATGGCTTAGACTTGCAAGGTGGCTTCGAAGTTTTATATCAAATTGAAGCTTTAGATGGAAAAGAACTCGATTCCGATATGGTTTATAATACCTATAAAGCTATTTTAAAAAGAGTTGATATTTTAGGTGTTAATGAGCCTGAAATAACCATTGAAAATGGAAATCGTATTCGAATTGCTCTCGCAGGTATTAGCAATAAAGAAGAGGCAAGAGATGTAATATCTTCGACTGCTGTCTTAACTTTTCGTGATTACAATGACAATTTACTTATGACTTCCGATGTTTTAGGTGGAAGTGCTAAAGTAACAACCGATAAGTATGGAAGACCCGCTGTCAGTTTGTCAATTAAAGATACTGAGACATTTTACAATGTAACAAATAAAGTAAAAGATATGGAAAATAATATTATCGTTATTTGGCTCGATTATCTTCCTGGTGAAGATTCATACTTTAAAGAAAAAGATAACTGCGGTTCTTTATCTTCATCGAGATGTCTATCGGCGGCTCGCGTCGATTCCGCTTTTGCTTCTGACGTTATAATCCAAGGATCATTTACTAACGAAGAAGCAAAGTCTCTTACTGAATTAATAAATTCTGGAGCTCTTCCTACAAAACTTACCGAGATTTCTTCGCGAACAGTTGAAGCTACTTATGGAGCTAATTCCCTTAATAAAACTTTATTCGCGGGTATCATTGGTATAATTATTGTCATCCTCATTTTAATTCTTTTATACCGTTTTAGTGGCTTTATAGCAAGTGTCGCACTAACTTTATATACGATGTTATCATTTCTTGTTTTCTATCTTATTGAAGGCGTTCTTACTTTACCAGGAATTGCTGCGATGCTTTTAGGAATAGGTATGGCTGTCGATGCTTCTATTATTAGTTATGAGCGAATTAAAGACCAATTAAAAATGGGTAAAGACTTAAATACTTCGGTTAAACTTGGTAATAAAGAATCTTTATCTAGTATCATTGATGCTAATATAACAACGATCATCGTTGCTATCATATTATTTATTTTAGGAGAGTCTAGTGTTAAAGGCTTTGCTACAATGTTAATTATTAACATTATTTTAACCATCTTAATATTTGTCTTTCTTGCTAAATTTATTATTTCATTATTTGCTAAATCAAATGTCTTTAATAAGCATATTACATTATTTATTGGTTTATCAAAGAAGAAAATTAAAGAGAGTAAAGAATTACATATACCTTTCAAAAAAATCAATTTTGTCAAAATAGGAAAAGTTCTTCTTCCTGTCATCTTTGTTGTTATCATAGTAGGTATTATTTTTACTGGAATAAGAGGCTTTAATTTTGCCGTTGACTTTACTGGTGGTACCAGTATTACCGTAAATACTACTGATGATCTTGATCTTAAAGAATATACCATCAAAAAGGTAAGTAAAACCGATTCATCGATAACTTATGTCATTAGAGAAGAACTTACTAAAGACGAAATTAGTACTTTAACCAATAAATTAACTACCGAATACAATGTCGAAAGCGATATCTTTGTCGTATCGGATATGGTAAAGCGAGAACTAATTAAAAATGCCCTTTTATCTCTTGCCATTTCGATTATTGGTATCATCATTTATGTAAGTTTTAGATTTCGCTTTAATTATGCTATCTCAGGTATTATTGCCTTAATTCACGATGCCCTTATAACTATCATTTTCTTTGGCATATTTAAATTAGAAATAAGTAGTATTTTTATCGCTGCTATTCTTACAATAATTGGTTATTCCATCAATGACACCATCGTAACATTCGACATGATTAGAAAAAATTATCAAAGAAAAAAAGAAATAAAAAGCGAGGATTTACCTGATATTTTAAATGATTCTGTTCGTCTTACTTTCTTCCGAAGCATTATGACGACGGTAACAACTTTAGTTCCTGTCTTAACTCTTATCTTTTTTGGAGCAAGTGAAATTCTAAATTTCAATTTAGCCTTACTCGTGGGTTTCATTGCCGGTTTATTCTCATCGATATTCATATCTAATATCATTTGGTTATTGCTTGAAGCAAAAAGACTAAAAAGGCCAAGAAAGAAAAAAGAAGATAGTGATGAAGTAGAAGAAATCAAAATAAAAGGTATAAATTGCTGATAAAGAAATAGGACGTGAAAAAATGAGTATAAAAACGATTAATCTTACAATCGACGATTTAATAGCCAAATTTCAAAAATATAACGATAACGAAGAAGATATAGCTCTAATTAGAAAAGCCTATGATTATGCGGAAAAAAAGCATTTCGGGCAAAAGCGTATCTCTGGCGATGATTATATTTTACATCCCCTCAATGTAGCCCTTATCTTAACCGAAATATCTGCAGATGCACCTTGTATGGCTGCCGCACTATTACATGATACCATTGAAGATTCTGATGCTACTAAAGAAGATATCGAAGCCAATTTTGGACCCGAAGTTGCTCTTCTTGTCGATGGTGTAACCAAAATTAATAGAATTAATTTTACCTCAGACTCTGAAGCATCGGCGGCTAATCAAAGAAAGATATTAGTGGGCTTATCTGAAGATGTTCGCGTCATCATCATCAAACTAGCGGATCGCCTCCATAATATGCGAACGATTAATGTCTTATCTGAAGAAAAGCAGAAACGAAAAGCTAAAGAGACATTAGAGATACTTACTCCCGTTGCTCACCGTCTAGGAATATACAAAATAAAAAGTGAACTTGAAGACTTATCGCTTCGCTATTTAAAACCAGAAGCATACTTTGATATCGTCGAAAAATTAAATCAAAAGAAAAGTAAGCGTGACGAATCAGTTAGTAAAATGTTAAATGAAGTATCAAACTTACTTACTGAACATAATGTTACGCACGAAATTAAAGGAAGAAGTAAAAGTATCTATAGCATATACAATAAAATGGCCAAAGGCAAAAGTTTTGATGAAATATATGACATTTTAGCTTTACGTGTCCTCGTCGATACCGAGCAAGAGTGCTATTTAGCTCTTGGACTTATTCATTCCAAATATAAACCTTTATCGAAGCGTTTTAAAGATTATATTGCCATGCCTAAAACTAATTTGTACCAATCTCTTCATACGACTGTTTTTGGAATTGATGGCGAACTATTTGAAATACAAATAAGAACTTATGAAATGGATCGCGTTGCCGAATATGGTATAGCATCACACTGGTCGTACAAAGAAAATTCTGACGGTAATAGCATTTTCCGTGATAAAATGGAGCAAAAATTACAAATATTCCGTAACATCATCGAATTAAATGAAGATACATCATCACCTGAAGAGTTTGTCTCTTCTGTTAAAACCGACATATTATCAAATGATGTCATCTATGTTTATACTCCAAAAGGTGATGTCATCGAGCTCCCTGTCGGATCTACACCTGTCGATTTTGCTTACAAAGTCCATAGTGAAGTAGGAGACCGTATCGTTGGAGCCATTGTTAATGATTCTATCGTTCCTCTCGACTATCAATTACAAAATGGCGATATTATTAAAGTTAATACGAATAAAGCATCAAAACCTAGTAAAAACTGGCTCTCTTTCGTTGTAACAAGTGGTGCCAAAAATAAAATAAAAGCCTATTATAGCAGGTTAGAAAAAGATGAAAATATTGAAAAAGGGTCTGAATTATTAGAAAAAGAATTACGTCGTGAAGATCTTTCCATAGCAGAATTTTTATCTAATAAAAATGTCGATATGATTCTTAAAGAATTGAAACTTAAAGATATCGATGACTTATACATGAATATAGGTTCAGGAAAATATACGCCAGCATCCGTTATTAAAATTGTTAATCATAAAGAAGAAAAATTAGATTTAACTACCAAAATTAACGAAACAAATTATCAAAAAGCTAGTTCTAATAAAGATAATGACATCCTTGTCGAAGGGATGAGTGAAATTAAAGCTAGTTTAAGTGGTTGTTGCAAACCAATTCCTGGAGATAATATTATTGGATATATCACACGAGGTTCTGGCATTACCGTCCATCGTACTAATTGTAAAAATATTCTCGATATCGATGAGCGCCTTATCAATGTCAAATGGAATGACACCGATAAAAAATATGCAACTGATATTTTAGTTTACACTAATACTTACGATAACTTACTTGATATCATTACCAAAGCATCGACAAATAATATCATTATCGATAGTATAACAACCATAAATAAAAGTGAATACAAAGTCTATAGTATGACTGTTTTAGTTGAAAATAGTACAAAATTAGATAAATTTCTAAATGATTTATTAAATTTAAATTTTGTCCAAAAAGCAGAAAGGCAGATTAACTGATGAAAGTCTTAGTTCAAAGAGTTCTTGAGTCAAAAGTTGAAGTTGATAGTAAAATCGTTGGCCAAATAAATAAAGGATTTCTTCTTTTAGTATCATTTACTTATGGTGATACTTCCAAAGAAATCGATTATATGGTCGATAAAATCCTTCATCTTCGCATATTTGATGATGAAAATGGTGTTATGAATAAATCACTACTTGATATTGGAGGAAGTATTTTATCAGTAAGTCAGTTTACCTTATATGCTGATACGCGAAAGGGAAGAAGGCCATCGTACGTTAACGCTTTAAATGGCGAAACCGCTAAAAAACTTTATGACGAATTTAATCAAAAACTCATAAGTAGTGGTATCCATATCGAAACAGGTATTTTTGGAACAGAAATGAAAGTTTTTCTTATCAATGATGGCCCCGTTACGATTATGCTTGAAAAAGAAAGTAATTCTAATTAGTAAACTAGGATAAACATTATAGTTTAATCCTTAATAAGCCAAAGAATTATTGACATAAAATAATTAAAATTATATAATAATGATAGTATTTTTCTATGGTTATTAGTGACAAATTACCTCAAAAAATAGAAATGGATTGTTCCATTAAAGACTAAATAAAGTGCACATAATGTGAAATAAGGTGGTACCGCGGAAATATTCGTCCTTATCTTAATTTTTATGTGCTTTTAATTTTGAAAGAAGGAGTAAAAAATGAATAAATATCGTACCCATTACTGCGGTGATATCCGCAAAAAAAATATTGGTGAGGAAGTAAGGCTTGCCGGTTGGATTTCCCAAATTCGTAATTTAGGTAGCCTCGTTTTCATTACCTTACGTGATGAAACTGGCATTGTCCAGTTAATAAGTGAAGAAATCGATAAATATAAAGATTTAACGAGAGAAAGTACCATAACCATTACTGGAAAGGTAAGAAGTCGTGCTGAAGGAATGGTTAATCCAAATATGAAAACGGGAGAGGTTGAAGTTTTAATTACTACTCTCGAATTATTAGGGCCAGCGCTTTCCGTTTTGCCTTTCGAAATAAATCATAGTACTGATGCTCTCGAAGATACGAGACTAAAATATCGTTATTTAGACTTACGTAATCCTATTAATCATGAAAAAATCTTATTTAGAACAGAAGTTATTGATTTTATTCGTAAGACGATGAAAGAAATGCACTTTACGGAAATTCAGACACCTATTATTACTGCCTCTAGTCCTGAAGGAGCACGTGACTTTATTATTCCATCAAGAAAGTATAAAGGTAAGTTTTATGCTCTTCCACAGGCGCCTCAAATATTTAAACAGTTACTAATGTGCTCAGGCTTTGATAAATATTTTCAAATAGCACCATGTTTTCGTGATGAAGATCCCCGTAGTGATCGCTTATATGGAGAATTTTATCAATTAGATTTTGAGATGTCTTTTGCTACTGATGAAGATGTTTATGCCGTTGGTGAAAAATTCTATTATGATGTTTTCACTAAATTTGGTAATAAAAAAGTTGATAAACCGCCATTTATTAGAATACCATATCGTGAAGCAATGCTTAAATATGGTTCAGATAAGCCCGATTTACGTAATCCATTAGTTATTGAAGATCTTACTGATATACTGTCAAAAAGTAGTTTTGAACCCTTTAAGAGTCTCGAAATTAGAGGTATTAAAGTATCAAATATCGATAAATCTAACTCTTGGTATAAAAATCTTGAAGAATATCTTAAATCGGTAGGAGCTTCAGGCCTATCATACATTAAAGTAAATGAAGATATGTCATTTAAGTCATCGATTGATAAATTCTTAGATGATGAAATTCGAAACGAATTAATAGAGAAGTGTCATTTGACAGCCTCTTCCGTATTATTTATTCTTGCCGATAAGAAAAATAAAGTAAATAAACTGGCTGGAAATCTTCGTAATAAATTAGGAGAAGAAATAGATTTAATCGATAAAACACGCTTTGCCTTCTGTATTATTAACGATTTCCCAATGTACGAATATAACGAAGAAACTGATACTTGGGACTTTGGACATAATCCATTTAGTATGCCTCAAGGAGGATTAGAAACCTTAACTGAAGAAAATATTGAAAATGTTTTAGCATATCAATACGATTTTGTTTGTAATGGTTATGAAATAGCAAGTGGTGCAGTTCGTAATCACGATATTCGAATTATGGAAAAAGCTTTTGAATTAGCTGGATATACCAAAGAAGATGTTGAATCAAAATTTAGATCACTATACACTGCCTTTCAGTATGGAGCACCTCCTCATGCAGGTATGGCACCTGGAATTGACCGTATTTTAATGCTTTTGAAAGATGAAGAAAACATTCGTGAAATAGTTGCTTTCCCACTTGCTTCAAATGGTGCCGATGCCATGATGGGTTGCCCAAATGAAGTATTTGAAAAGCAACTAAGAGAAACACATATCAAGATTAGAGATTAATAATCAGTAGTAGGGGGGAAACAATATGAAAAATTACGAAAATAATCTAGAGTTTGCAGTAATATTTAAGCCACTTTATGATGGTCAGTACACAAGATTATTTCTTCAAGGTGTTGTCTTTGGTCATCTTGACAATAATGAAATGTTTGTCGATCAAAATGGTAATGTCTATCCACCGTTAATTAATTTTGGTGACGAATTAGGTTATACTGGGCGAACTAAATTTTCTTCCGTCGGTAACCTCAAAAATATGCCTACCTTTTTAGTCAAACATCTTATCTTATCAAAATATAAAAATAAGAATTTCTATTATATAGATGAAGAAGAAAGTGGCTTAAACGCACCAGTTATTACTTTTGGCAAAATTCCTCTTCAAAAATATAAAGATTTTGCCGATGCCTTAACTACCGATAAATATAAAATATTATGCGATAATGATATTATCAGTTTTTATAATAAATATTATCAAGGCTTTCTTCATAATACATTGCATATTATCGTTAGAGAATCAAAAACAGATGTCTCAGTAAAAGATAATCGTACTAAGTATAATATAAATGATATTGAACATTTATATCAAGATATATCTAGTTATGTCATCAATCAAGATGAAGCTATTCAAAGCATTTTAACAAGCATATGGAAACATTATAATGCTTTTGGTAAAAAACGTAATATTTTAATTATTGGTAAAACAGGTGTCGGAAAAACTGCTATTCTTCGAAGGCTTACATCTATTGTCGATATACCTTCCATCATTGTTAACGCTTCTAGTTATACCGCCTCTGGTTACGTTGGTTTAGATGTAGCAGATATGCTTTCTTCTTTAGTATCTTCAGCAAGTGGTAATATTCAAAAAGCTGAAAATGGTATTTTAGTTATCGATGAAATTGATAAATTAGGTCAAGAAGGAAAGGGCGGATTAGCCGTAAAAGAACGTGCCGTTCAAGAAGAATTACTAAAATTGGTAGAAGATGGCATATTTCAAGTTAACTACAAAGGAAATACTTATAATTTTGATACATCGAAACTTATGATCATAGCCATGGGAAGTTTTTCTCGTGAAGAAGTTCAAAAAATAAATAAAATAGGTTATATTAGTCAAAATAATAATCCACAAAATAGTGATGCTATCAAAGCAATGCAAAATCGATTAAGTAAAAATGGCTTAATTGATGAATTTGTAGGGCGTTTTCCTATCGTTATTGAACTAAATAATTTAGGTATACATGATCATTTAAGAATAATGCACGAAGGAAAAGATAATATTTTATATTTAAATAAGCAATTTTTTACTAGACAAGGGGTTACTTTAACTTTAGAAAAAGGAACAACTGAAGCCATTGCTGAAATGTCTTCAAAAAGTCCTTACGGTGCCCGTGAAATAGATACGATTGTTGAATACATGCTCAAAAAAGCCTCATTTGAGATTGCTTGCCACCATGATACTTATAGTGAGCTAATAGTTAGTCCTGAAACGATTAAAGATAATTCTAAATACCATTTAGTACGAAAAAAAGAAATAAATAAGCCCTAATTACCTAAAAAGCAAGAAAAAGTTTGACTTTGACAAACATTTGTGCTATAATTTTCTCCACTGACACAAAATATATTACATTATATAAATTTAAAGGGGAGATTAAAATGCCTTATAATAATTTAATCGAAGATAATATACACAAAACATACATAAAAACTAATTCCGAAGTTGCTAAACCAGTTTATAATAGTACATATTTAAATAGATTACTACAAGAATATGAAAGAGCTTCAGGTATCAGTAGTATTGATCCAGATACCATTGCTTCTAATCGAGGTTTTTGGAAATGGATTTATCGTCGTAAAAATACGGGATTAGGTTATACATCTTGGCTTGAAGATAATGGTTTATATTCTGATAGTCCTTTTGTTGCCGAAGTTGGTAAAGGTGCCTTAGATAGTATCGTCAATTATTCTGATTCTGAATCAACAATTATTACACCTTATACTGAAGGGCTTAGAAAAAATAAAGATAAAATAATTAAGGCTGGCTTTGAAGTTGTAAGTGGTTGTCCTATTATTGAAGGGACAAACAAAGCAAATGGGGCAATTATTAGATTAATTAGACCTGAAGAAGCAAAAACATTTATGACTCAAAATCCGGATATCAACATAAATATAAATAGCTGGAGTCAGCTTCATAATAATTGTAATAATTTTATCATCGTTGGTGCCTATGGAAATATATCAGATCGTGATAAAGATTTTAAAATTACTGAATTAGTGGCATTAAAAAATTTGCTTATCAATTATCCATTTATTGAAAGTTATAGTAAAGTAGGAGATTCATACTACTATATAATAGCAACTGATAGAACTGCCAAGGTGCAGAAAGTTAAATCAAGAAATAAATTATCAGAACAAGATAGATATAAATAATCTTGTTTTTTACATTACTTTGTCAAATATTTAAATAATTTATCGAAAACATTGCCTATCAAAAAAGACTATGATATAATTAAAATACCTAGAGGATACGACATCTTTTGTATAAAACCGACTAAAGATATTAAACGGGGAGCTAATACATTCTATGTGTTGAAAGCTTAACTTGATTAAGAATCCTAATTAGAATGTTGTGCTGACCCACCTGTGACAATCGCCGCGGGTTTTATCTTACAGATTCGATCCATCTGGGTCTTTTTTTATGCTATTTACTTTATATTTATCAAGTGATATAATCATATAAAGAAAGAGGTTATATCATATGAAAGAAATAAAAAATACAACTGTTATCGATAAAAAAGCCGTTAATAAGTTTTGTGAAACATATTATTTTGACAAATTTAAAGTACTAAGAATTATTATTAATATTTTAGGTTTAACTACAATAATTGCTTTTTTTACTAAAAATAACTATTTCGATGTCCAATTAGATACATTTATTATTGTTCTTATTTGTCTTTTAATTCTAAATTCATCATTAATACCCAAGTTAAATACCTTTCGTTATTTCAAAAAACAAAAGGGTAAAACAAATACTTTTGATTATCTATTTAAGAGTAATAATTTTAAATATGGTTATAAAAAAGATTCATATGCTTCATATAGTGATTTAAAAAAAGTAATTGAAGTAAAAGATTATATATACTTATATTTAAGTAACAATACCGTTCTAATAGTATCAAAAGAGAGCTTTAATAATAACGATTTAATAATTGTTACATCTCTTTTAAAAGAAAAAGTTATCCACTACAAATATAAAAATGTTTAATCGCAGTATTTCTTTAATTGGCTTAGATAATTATCAAAAAATAAAAGATACTAATGTTCTTGTCCTCGGCTTAGGTGGAGTAGGTGGATACATTATCGAAGGACTAATAAGAAGTGGTATAGAAAACATAACTATTGTCGATTATGATACGATTGATATTTCTAATTTAAATAGACAAATTATTGCTACTAACGATAATATCGGTAATAACAAAACAGATGAATGGAAAAAAAGAATTTTATTAATAAATCCTAAAGTAAAAGTAAATACAATTACTGAAAAAATTACCAATAGTAATATCGATCTTCTTTTTCAAAAGCCCTATAATTATATTATTGATGCTTGTGATACCATTACCGTTAAAAAATTATTAATAAAAAGATGTATTGAAGAAAATATTCATCTTTTAACTGTCTGTGGTATGGGTAAAAGATTAAATCCTAATTATGTAAAGATTTGTGATATTCGTGATACGTCAAATGACCCCATCGCTAAAATACTTCGCAAGTATGTTAAAGATGAAAACATTACTCAAAAAGTTCCTTGTGTTTGGTCTTCAGAACTTCCTATCTCTACTAATGATAAAGTTGTCAGTTCAATGATAATGGTTCCAAGTACTGCAGGTAACTTTGCTGTTTCATATGTCATTAATGATATTATCAAAAATAAATAAGAGAAGAAATTTTTATCTTCTCTTTTTACATATTTTTTAATTTATTTAAAACATCAGCTAGAACTTTTTCATTTTTATTATATTTAGGATGATAATATTCTCTATTCAATAATTTATCGGGTAAATATTGCTGTTTAACATAATCATTTTTATAATTATGTGGATATTTATAATCGGGTGATGGATTTTTTAAATGACTTGGAACATCGCCAATATCTCCTCTTCGGACATCATTTAAAGCTTCGTCAATGGCCATAACTGCCGAATTACTTTTGGGAGAAAGTGCTAGTTCAATAACAATTTCCGCAAGTGGAATACGTGCTTCTGGTAATCCTAATCTTAAAGCAGCATTAATTGCCGCATCGACTTTTGGACCCATACTAGGATTAGCAAGTCCAATATCTTCATAGACAATTACTGATAATCTTCTAATGATAATATCGATATCTTCAGCTTCAATTAATCTTGCTAAGTAGTGGAGTGAAGCATTGACGTCACTTCCTCTAATCGACTTTTGAAAAGCTGAAATAATATTATAATAATTATCCCCATTTTTGTCGAGATATAAATTAGGTTTACTATTAACTTTCTTTATAAGTTCAGTCGTTATTTTTTTATCTTCGCTAGCATAATAAGCAATTTCTAGTAAATTATAAGTAAATCTTAAATCCGTATCACTTATTTGAGCTAAATAATTAATAGCATCTTCATCTATTGTCATACCTTCGAGATAATTAGAACTAACCGCTTTATTAATACCTTCTTTAATATTATCAATCGTTAATCCCTTTAATTCAAATAATTGACATCTACTCCTAATTGCCGGATTAATAGCATGATAAGGATTTGAAGTTGTCATCCCAATTAAAGTAATTAAACCAGATTCCAAATAGGGTAGTAATATATCTTGTTTATCTTTATTAAGACGATGAATTTCATCGACAATCAAAATCATACCTTCATATAATTTTGCTTCTTCAATAACCACATCAAAATCTTTTTTATTATTGACGACCGCATTTAAATTACGATAACGCATTCCCAAATCATTAGCAATAGCACAGGCAATACTTGTTTTTCCAATACCTGGAGGTCCATATAAGATCATTGAAAAAAGCTTCTTACTGTGAATTAAATTATAAATAATTTTACCTTGACCTACTAAATGTTCCTGTCCAATAACATCACTTAATGTTTTAGGGCGCATTTTAATTGATAATAAATCTTCCATATCTTCCTCTTTTTCATCTATTATTATATCTTATTTATTAGTACTTGTAAATTAAAATTATAGACAGTAACGTTCACTCACTATATTATCAATAGAAAAAAATTGACATCATTAGTAGACTATGCTATTATTACGGTTAGAAACCGAAAAACTACGCGTCTTGGACGTTAGGCCTTGGGAATTATTATTCACAGGCAGTAGTTAATTAAGTTTCTTTTTTCTTTATTAAAATTAAATTTAATATTAATTAGTATATGTAAATAAAATGACAAAATATTGAAAATTAGATTTTCCTTTGTTATAATTAAATTGAAAGTAGAGTAGGTATGATAAAAATTGAAAATTTGAAACTAAATAATGCTGATAAAGACATCTTGGATGAATATCAAATGTATTTAATTTCTGTTAAATTTATGAATGAAGAAACTTCCGTTAACTCATACATTGAAGATTTATATATATACTTACAATATATGGAAAAAAAAGGTCTTAAATCTTATGAATATATCAAATATGAAGATATATTAGATTATTTAAAATATTTAGATGATAATAAATACGAAGATGCATCAGTATCAAGGAAAATCGTATCGATAAAGCTTTTCCATAAATACGTAACAGATAAATATAACATACCAAATGTCAGTACTAAAATCAGTAGCCCTAAATTTTATCGTAAATTACCTAATATTCTAACAATTGAAGAAGTCGATAATTTACTTGATATTTCACTGCAAACACCTTTTGATTATCGAAATAAAGCTATGTTAGAACTAATGTATTCTTCTGGACTTCGTGTCAGTGAATTAGTTAGTCTAAATTTATCTGATATCGATTTAGAAAATAGCTATGTAAGGTGCTTTGGTAAAGGAAAAAAAGAAAGAATTGTCCCAATTGGAGAAGTAGCCCTAGATTATTTAAAAAAATATCTTAATGAATACCGTGATAGTTTATTAAAAGGTTATTATACCGAAAATGTTTTCCTCAATAATCACGGTCAAAAAATGACAAGGCAAGGCTTTTTCCTCATCATCAAAAAAATTGCCGAAGAAAAGAAAATAGATAAAAATATAACACCTCATATGCTTAGACACTCCTTTGCTACTCATTTACTCAATAATGGAGCGGATCTTCGAACAATTCAAGAGATGTTAGGGCATTCTAATATTTCGACAACGCAAATCTATACCAATGTAACTACTGATATACTAAAAGAAAATTATGATTTATATAAAAGAAGGGATTGATAAAATGAAATTAAATAAAAATATTTTTCGTGAATACGATATTAGAGGTATCTATCCAAGTGATTTAGATGCCAATGTTGCTTATCTTGTTGGACGAGCTTTTGCTACAAAATTACTTAGTTTAGGTAAAGATAAGATGATTGTAGGTTATGATAATCGTTTTTCTTCACAAGAACTAGAAGAAAATTTAGTAAAAGGTCTTACCGAAAGTGGTGTTTCCGTTGTCAGACTTGGCTTAGTAACTACACCAATGTATTATTATGCTTGGGATAAATTAAATATCAAATGTGGAATCATGGTAACGGCATCTCATAATCCCAAAGAATATAATGGCTTTAAGATGTCTTATAATGGTATTCATAACATCTGTGGTAGTGATGTAACCGATTTATACTATATCATTATAAATAACATCTTTAGTGAAGGTAAAGGTACTATTTCTTATGCTGACATTAAAGAAGATTATATTAAAATGATTAATGACCATATTAGTATGGGTAATAATAAATTAAAAGTAGTATATGACTGCGGTAATGGTACAACTAGTATCGTCGCCAAAGAAATATTTAAATCAAATGACAAAATTGAATATATTCCATTATTCGCCGATTCTGACCCAAGTTTTCCTAATCATCATCCTGATCCTGCTGTCGAAGAAAATCTTGCTAAACTTAAAGAAAAAGTCAAAGAAACATCTTCTGACTGTGGTATTGCCTTCGATGGAGACGGCGATCGAATAGGGGTAATCGATAATTTAGGGCGTATGATTTTTGCCGATCAATACATGGCCATTATGTGGCATGATATATATGATAAAGTAAGCAAAAAAGAAGGCTTTTATGATGTAAAATGCTCAAAACTTTTAGAAGATGAACTAAATAAATTAGGTGTTAAACCAGTATGCGTTCGTACGGGAAACTCTTACACGAAGAAAATATCTTATGAAAACGATTATCCTTTAGGCGGTGAATTATCAGGACACATATATTTTAGAGATCGTTTCCCAGGTATTGATGATGGAATCTATGCTGGCCTTAGGTTTGTCGAATTACTATCTAAAAGCCCAAATAAAGCCTCTCAATTACTTGATAGTTTAACTAAGTATTATTCCACTCCAGAAGGAAAAATTGAAGTCCCTGACGAAAAAAAGGCCAAAATAGTAAGTGGAGTAGAGGAGTACTGTAAAAATAAAGGCTATAATTATCTTACCATTGATGGCGTCAAAGTATTATATGATGATGGTTTTGCACTTGTTCGAAAATCAAATACTGGTCCTAATATAACGACGAGATATGAAGCCACAACTGAAGATAAATTATTAGAACGTAAACAAGAATTTGACGACTTAGTCAATAAGTTAAAAAGAGAGTAGAGTAGTTAAACTCTATTCTCCTTCTGTTAACGAACTAGAATCATTTTGTTTAGTACAAGTGCAGTTTTCTTTGTGGCATTCATGATCAAAATCATTCTTGTGAGCGTTATTATTTTGATTTTCCATATTTTTATTATTGGAATGCATATTATTAGCTTTAGATTGTTTATCTTTCTTACTCATTTCAATTACCTCCACTATTATTATTAGCGCATCTCTCTTTAATATGTAAGAAATAATAAGTAATTTTTTTCCAAATAACGAAAGGATTATATTATGTTAAGAAAAATTAAAGATTTTATTGATGAATTATTTACTAATTATTCCAATTACCCCAACGATCATGATTATATGTATTAAATAGAGACTTAAGGAAATAACTAATAACAGAGATATAAATAATAGCATATAATTTATTTCTTTTATATAGAACTTAACATAATATTAATTATAGGAACTTAAATATTTAATAAAAAGATGATTAATTTATCCATCTAAAATTAACATTTATTTAATGCTGTATGTTATCTTTATCATCTATATTACTATTATTACCATCAGAATCTAAAATTATAATTTTTAATTTAAAATTTAAAAAAAATTAACTATATAAATATATTATCCTATTACTATAGTTAATTTTAGATGAACAACTATAAAGTTATTTTTATTTCACATTCATATATTTAGGTTTTTTATACTTTAAATAGTCTTCCTCCCCTTTTTTTCTCAAAAATCAAAGTAGGGGACTCAAGCTAAATTTTTTGTGACATAATTTCCGCTATTTTATCAA
>CANRJI010000002.1 GCA_947630885.1 uncultured Bacilli bacterium | reverse complement strand
CTCTCTTAATTGTTGCAAGTTCTTCATCAGTTAAAGCTTTATTATCAATTAAATTTTGTAATATTCTAGCTTGTCCTTTAGCAGATATGTATTTGGCTCCTTCTCTTTGAACAGCATCGGAATGATTGAAACCCATTTTGATTAATTCTTCTCTAATGTATAAAGAGAAAACAGCATCACCTAGCAAGGCTAAAACTTGGACATTAATGGTTTTGGTATTCATAATACATCACTCAATTCTTTGTTATTATATATTATTTTTTAGTCTTTTGTCAATGAACTAAATATATGTAATTTAAGAATGAAGTTTTATATAATTGGTAATGGAAAAGATATTAGTTTTAATACTTAAATAGTGATAACGTTCAAATAGGGATTTGATTAACTTCTTTAAGACAAATTAAAAACAGCTTTACGCTGTTACATGTAATTTTGTTCTAATTGACCGAACATTGTTGGCATCGGTGCTACATTTTGATTTGGTACTGATGCAGGTGTTGGTTCTGGCATTCCGACAAACTTCATCGCCGATGCTACTGTTTCAGGACTTGGAGTATTGGAAGTAGCATTAAAATTGTCCGTTGTTTGCATCATATTACCTACTTGATTTGTTTGAGCATCCCAAGGATTTTCTCCTACTGGTAGTGGGTTAGCAGAATTCATATCCTGTGTTTGTGAAGGTACAGCAGTTTCATTTAGATTAGGTACTTCTAGACTTGGAATTGGCATTTCAGTAATTGGTATTGAACTTGGCTCAGAAGCCTGATCAACAACTGGAATATCGACACTTGGAGGATTAGTATTACTTATAGCAGGCTCTATCGATAAAGTTTCTCCTTCTGTCGAAGGAGCATTCAAATTAGGTACTTCATTTACTACCAAAGTTTCAGGAGCAGTTGTACCAGGGTTATATTTTTCATTTAATTTATTTAGTGTTTCGCGAGTTGGACTAGCTACTAATTCATTAGTTATATCCTCTAACTCTTCTTTTGTAAAATAATTCATTTATACCCCTCCTTACTATAAGTAAATTATAATATAAAAGAAAAAAAAAGTAAATAGTTACAGTTACTTTTTATATTAAATTGTGGCGAGTATATATACTAATTTTATAAGGGGTATATATTTCAACTTGGCATTTTTTCGTAAATTTGATAAAGCATAAATCTTCGATGACGACATCGCTATTTTTTTCAATTTTTAAGTTATGTTTATCATCTTCTTTAAAAGTATTATTAGCTAGGCTGGCTTTCGTAATATGTAAATTATTAGCTAAATAGATAACAATATTATTGTCAGTATGATAATCAAGACGAAGATAATTATCAATAATAAGTGATCCTTCGCCTTTTAGCTGATAGCTTCGGGGTTTTATTTCTTTATTAGGAGTTATTTTTTTGATATCTTTGATGCCGATATTATTTATGATACTACTAGTATTTAAAAAGCCAGGTGTATCAATTATTTTAAAAGCTCCAATATCTATTTCAATTTTATCAAGCGTTGTCGATGGATAAAGACTAGTAGTTACTTGATAATTATTATCACTATAATTTTTGATAATTTTATTTATGAGAGTTGATTTTCCAGAACTAGTCATACCAACAAAGTAAACATCTTTGCTCTTTTGAAGATGTTTTTTTATTTTGTTCATTAAACTATCAAGATTATAATTTTTTACTGAGCTAATTACTTCGATATCTAAATAATTATTGGTGATAGCTGATACATAATTTTTTATTTTGTCATCAATTATAGACTTTGGCAATATGTCACGTTTTGTTAAAACGATAATGACGTTTTTAAATTTATCAAGGTAATGAAGATTTAAGTTAAAAAGTGATGATACATAGACAACAAGGGCATCACTTGGAATGCTCTTTAAAATCTTATCGTAAGTATTATTATCTAGTGATACTTTCTGGTATTCGCCGTAATTTTTTAAGCGAAAACATCTTTCACAAAGTGGTCTATTTAAATCGGTAGTATATCCTTCTTTATTTTTATTTTCGCTTTGGAGATTTATTCCACATCCTAAACATTTAGTCATAATATTTACCTACCTTAAATATACCTTTTTTGGTCATTCGATTGATAACCTTTCTTTCAATAAAACGATATACTTTCGTAAATGGCATATCGATATTGGACATTGGATTAACGAAAATAGTCGTTATACCAACTTTGTTACCACCATAAACATCGGTTACTAACTGGTCACCAATGATAGCAACTTCCGATAAATCATAATTATTTGTTTTGATAATATTTAAAAATTTCTTTTTTCTTGGTTTCCCTGCTTTGGCACAGCAGTCAACATTTAGTTTACTCTTAAACAATTCTAATCTTTTACGAGGCGAATTGGAAAAGATAATTACTTTAAATTCTTCTTCTTCGAGGTCTTCAAAAAGATTTTTTAATTTGGGAGGAGTTATTTTACTGGTATATGGGACACAGGTATTATCTAAATCAAATAAAAGGCATTTGATACCATTTTCTTTAAGTTTTTGATAATTAATTGTATATATGCTTTTTTGATATGCATCTGGATAAAAATAGTTCATAACTCACCTCACAATTATTATACTTTATTTTGCATTAAAAGAAAAGGAGTAATATATTTTTTCTTATTCGATAATTTTTGGATGTATTTTATCAGAAAGATGATTTTTTTGCTTTAGTTTTTATTTACTTTATAGATTTTAGAAGTTCAACTTACTAACGACATAATTCTTTGAATGTTGAATCGTTTTATTGCTTTTTTGTAAGCCTCTTTTTAATGTAATCGATTTTTTAATATGCTATTTATTTTCTTGTACATATAGTTGTATGTATAGATATACAATACAACTTTGTATAAAAAAATGCTTCACTTGAAGCACTTCCTAAAATTATTTTAACTTATTATAATTAGATAAATATATAATTGAATGAATAAGCATAAATATGCCCAATAGTAAAGTTATTATTGAATTACTCAATATCATTAAAATACTTACGATTATTCCAAATACACCGGCCGTTTTTTCACCTTTTTTAGCAAAGCTAATTCCAAATCCTAAAAGGACAATTACTGCCAATCTAATACCAAGGTATAAAATATTAACATTAAATTTTGCTACTAATAATCCCAAAATTAAAAAGATAATATATAATACAATCATCAATTCAAAATCACGTTGTAAATATTTTTTCATTTTTTCAAAATCTTTCATTTTTTTCCTCCTATTATTTTAAATTTATGTAATAATCATTGTAATTACCTGTTATAACATCACCTGACTTATCTAGTTCTTTCGGAACTGATATTTTTAATTTACTAATATCGCTATCATCTATATTTGATCCATAACCATCATCATCTATATTGTAGAAATACAAATAACCACTTGATGATTTTCCACTTAATATTTCGCTTTCGATACTGCCATCAATCATAGAACTCATAATCTTGTTTAGCGTTGCAACTTCGTTATTTGATGAATCGAGCAAAGTAAAATTTATAAATGATAAGAGGCTTAAATCAGAAGTACTATCATTTTTAATGTTAACTCTAAGAGCAAAACAATTACCATCGTATAAATAATTATCAACAGGATAGTCTTTTTCAATTGATAAAACATCAATGTCAAAATCATAATAACCATTTATTTCACTAATTTTTAATGTTTCACCATAATTAACAGTATATCCTCCACTACTTGATAATCCGCCTTTGCCAAATGACATAATGCCTATAAATAAAGCCACTACAACTACAACTGCAACTGCTAATACGATTGCAATGGTTTTTGTTTTATTTTGTTTTTGGCTATCGGTTGTTGAATTAGTATTAGGAATATTATTTTGACTAACAGGTTGTTGATACACATTATTATTTTGTGTAGAATTGAACATAGGTTGTTGGTTAACATTATTATTTTGTTCCATATTTTGATTTTGAGCATCAAGCATTCCGTTGCCACCTTGCTGATTAAAATTATTAGCATCTTGATTCATTACATTCACTACCTTTCTAATAATATAATTATAACATACAATTGAGGCTTTTCAACTTTTTTTTAAAAAAAGTAATTTTTTAATGTCAAATCATTCTTTAAATAATTTTTATCTACATTTCATTTAACCTTGCCATAATCCTTGCTTCGCTTTAAAATACTTTAAGTTAACTCTTCATTTTAAATTATTTGATTTATCGTAAATAAATAACTATACTCGTTTATGATGTAACTATAGATGTCTTCAATGAAATTGTTTGTGTAGTTCTTGCCTTGTTAATCATCGAGTAAACCATTCATAGTGTGATTCTTAAAGTTATTATACTTTATTTTGCATTAAAAAGCAAAGGAGTAATATATTTTTTTCTTATTCGACAATTTTTGCATACATTTTATTAGAGAGGTGATTTTTTGTTATTTAACTTATTTAATTTTATTTTAAATAATCTAGTTTTCTTTACAGGTTCTTATTCAAATAATGTCTTTCCAGATCCTTTAAGTAAGGAAGAAGAAGAAAAGTACGTTGCTTTAATGATTAAAGGAGACAAAGACGCTAGAACTAAGCTTATCGAGCATAATCTTAGATTAGTTGCTCATATCGTTAAAAAGTTTGAGACAACAGGTAGCGATGTCGACGATTTAATCGGAATTGGAACAGTCGGTTTAATTAAAGGTATCGATAGTTTCTCTCCAGATAAGAATGTTAGACTGACCACGTATATTGCAAAATGCGCAGAAAATGAAATTTTAATGTATTTTAGGGCAGATAAGAAGAATTCAAAGAATGTTAGTATATATGATGGTATTAGTTATGACAAAGATGGAAATGAGGTTACTATACTCGATGTCTTAAAAACAACTGACCCTGATTTTGCCGATGATATATATAAAAATGATAATATTAAATTATTAAGAGAGTACTTGAAATTACTAACACCACGGGAAAGAGAAGTTTTAACTAAAAGGTATGGACTAGATAATAGCGATGAAATAACACAAAAGGAAATTGCTAAAAAGTTAGGTATATCACGAAGTTATGTCTCAAGAATTGAAAAAAGGGCTATTACAAAGATACTCAGGGAATTTATTAAGCGTGATGGAAGCAATGGTAAAATGACGAATTAATATTGACTAAAGCCTTTTTTTATGGTAAAGTTAATATCGAGTTGATGAGGAGGGAAAGCAATGAAGAAAGTAACAAGTAAGAAAACAAAAACTGTTAATAATAGACCAAACTGTTTAAAGATTACTAAACATAAACAAAAAGTTAATTTTACAACCATTATAGATAAAGATGGTAATAAGGTTAAAACAAGTGTTAGAGAAGCAAGAACGGCAAAGAAAAATAATAAAAAGGAAAGCTAAAAGTTGTATGTAATAAAAAATAACTTATAAAGAACGATTTACTTTATAGGTTATTTTTTATTTTAATGGTTCAAATTTTTATTTAAGCAAAGAAATTATTTTGACAACTATTAATTATATTTTTTAGCTTCTTCTTTGGCCTTAGCAAGTAATTTATTATAGTATTCATTTCCTAACATATATTCTTCTTCAATTATTTCTTCAGATGGTACTTTGTTATTTTCTTTATCCATATAAAAACTCCTTTCTTTATTATTATGGGGAAAGGAGTTTACTTTATACGAGAAGGCTGTTAATTTTGTTAATTGGATCATCACTTAAAGTGATATACGAACCAACAACAGCAATATCGGCATCTTTGACATCTTTGATAGTTATATTATTAATACCACCATCGACTTCTATCTTGATATTTTTATTAATTATGCTTTTTAATTTTTTTAATCTTTCAATGCTTGAAGTTAAGAATGCTTGACCTCCTAAACCGGGTTCAACGGTCATAAGCAAAATTAAATCTAAATATTTTAAATAAGGAACGACTCTATTTATATCAGTATTAGGTTTGATTGAAAGGCCTACTTTAAAACCGCGATCTTTGATTTCTTTTAAGATGGACTCAATATCTTTTTCAATTTCAAGATGGACTGTTACATATTCAATATTATTATATTTTTCTAATTCTTTAATGTAAGCTATGGGATTTTCAACCATTAAATGAATATCTACTCTTTTTTGTGATACTTTAATTAACTCTCGTAACTCATCAATTGGTAGAGACGTTTGAGAGACAAACTTTCCGTCCATTACATCTAAATGAATGTATGTAATATTTGAATTATTTAACATTTTGATTGTACTTACTCTGTCTTTTGAGTTTAAGATTGACACTGATAATTCCATGTTATTTTCCTCCTATAAAGGCCTTATAATTTTCATAACGGGATGCTAATATTTGTCCTTGTTCTAGTAATTTTTTTACCTCACAGTTATCTTCTTTTAAGTGCATACAATCACGGTATTTACATTTATCTAAATTGTCAAACATTTCTTTCATATTATCTCTTATATCTAATTTGGTCATACCACGAAAATCAACAGAAGAGAAGCCTGGGGTATCGGCGACTAAACCAGAGGCGATTTCATAAAGGGTAACACATCTAGTCGTATGTTTGCCACGGCCTAAAGATTGTGATATTTCATTCGTTTGTAAGTTTAGATTTTTGTCTAACCTATTTAAAAGGGAAGATTTACCCGCACCCGACTGACCCGCAATGACGACTGTCTTATTAGCAATTGTCTTCTTAATGTTATTTATATCGGTATTTAAGAGAACTTCATAACCTATTTTTTGATAATAACTGGTAATGGTATTTATTTTTTCTCTTTCAGAATCATCTAGCAAATCAGTCTTGGTTAAACATATTACGGCTTCAATATTATTATAAGAAATAATGGTTAGTAATTTGTCTAATAAATAACTATCAAAGTCAGGATTTTTAACTGATGTAACAACGATTACTAAATCAATATTAGCAACTTGTGGCCTTATTAAAAAGTTTTTTCGAGGTTTTATTTCACGAACTAATAAATTAAGATCATCAATATCAACATAATCTCCGACAAGTGGAGTTATACCATCTTGCCTAAACTTACCACGAGGTTTACAAATATAGATACCTTTTTTGGTTCTAACGGTGTAATCGTTACTTTGATTTTTAATGATTATTCCTTCCACTTGTACTCCTTTACTCTTCTTTGTCTTCACTTGGAAGAAGAGGATCAACAGGCTCTTTATCCTTTGGTTCTTCTGGCTTTTTTGATACGGTTATTCTGAGAGTATAGCCATCATATATTGGATCTCCTGGCTCACGACCTTGTTCTAAGATAATATTTTCTTCAACATCGGTTGTTTCTTTGTAGGTAATATCTAAAGTAAGATTATATTCTTTAGCAAAATCTTTAACTTGTGATAAAGTCCATTTTTCTTCAACCATATTTGGATATACATCTACTTCAGGAATATATAAGATAACACTATCATTTTCATATAATTTAACTTCTTCATCAGGATTATATTTAGGCTCTTGGTCAATTATTAATTCTTCTTTGCCTTTATATTCGCTAGCATTTTCAACAGATTTTGTTTTCATTTCAACCTTGATACCTTTTAATTCTAATTTTGCTTTTATTTCATAGTAATTTTTGTCAGTATAATCTTCTAATACAAGGAATTCTTTACCGCTCGATTCGACAATCGTTACGGTACTTCCTTGAGTTTTAGTTGATCCGGCACGTGGTTCTGTCCTTATTACTTTACCATCTTCAACAGTTGCACTCTCTTCAGATTTGGTTGTATATTTTAAACCTTCTTTTTCTATTTTATCGATTGCTTCTTCTAGTGTTAAGCCAACGACATTAGGAACTTTTACTTCTTTGACATCGTTACTTGTTATTAATAGGTAAACACCAGCGAGAGCTATTAAGATAACGAGAAGAACGGCTGCTAAAATGATTGGTAATCTATTTTTTTCACCACCATCTTTGACAAATGAATTATCGACTTCTTCATCATCTTTTTCAGTTGGTTTATCGACAGCTTGATGTTTTGGTTCTTTAGAAACGGTTGGTATTACTTTGGTTTCTTCTAAATCGTTTTCAGGGTATTCGTATACTAATCTCTTTTCATTTGTTCTTTCGAGAGCAGTATGCAAGTCGTTATACATTTCTCTAGCGCTATCATATCTATTTTTAGGGTTTTTAGCAGTAGCTTTTAAAATGATATTTTCAACTGATTGTGGAATAGTTGGATTTTGTTTACGGATACTAGGGATCTTTTCTTTCATATGCTTTAAAGCTATTTCGACAGCGGTATCTCCTTTAAATGGTACAGAGCCGGTAAGTAATTCATACATTAATATTCCTAAAGAATAAATATCACTTTTAATTGTAGCACCTTTACCATTTGCTTGTTCGGGAGGTAAATAATGGACCGATCCCATAACGGAATTTGTTTGCGTTAATTGCGTTGAATTAAGAGCCATGGCAATACCAAAATCGGTTATTTTGACAAGACCATTATCTTCAATCATAATATTTTGAGGCTTTATATCACGATGAATGATATATGCTTCATGAGCATGAGCGAGTCCGTCAGATAACTGACTCATAATATCAATTACTTCTGTTAAGGTAAGCGCTCCTCTTTTCTGAAGTAATTGCTTTAGTGTTTTTCCTTCAATGTACTCCATAACAATATAGTAATTTCCATCTTCTTCGCCAACATCATAGACTTCAACTATATTAGGATGCGACAAATTGGAAACAGACAAGGCTTCTCTTTTAAAGCGACGAATAAATTTTTCATCATTTGATAAGTCACCACGTAAAACTTTAATAGCAACTTTTCTTTCTAAAATGGTATCATTAGCCAAATAGACATTGGCCATTCCACCTTCACCAATTGTCTTAATAATCTCATAGCGATCATTAATTTTTTGACCTTTCGATAACATTATAAATCACCACTTTCCTTTTTTAGATAAGCAATTGATATATTGTCAGAGCCACCTCTGATGTTACTCTTTTTGATTAATTTTTCAACTTGTTCTTCAATAGATGAATTACTATTTAATACTTTTTCAATCTGTTCATCGGTAACAAGATTAGTAAGTCCATCACTACATAAGAAGAGACCACTGACGGTATTGTCGACATCAAAAACATCTATTTCAATAGGATCATTGGCTCCAAGAGCGCGGGTAAGTAAATTTTTTCGTGGATGAAATTTGGCTTGCTCTGGTGTTAATTCGCCAGTTGAAACAAGTAAATTTACTAATGTATGATCCTTTGTTACTTTATGTAATTTTTCGTTTTTTATGACATATCCAGATGAATCACCAATATTACCATACAAGATATAATTATCTGTCTTTATAGCAATTACTAAAGTTGTCCCCATACCTTTGCTTTCGGGATGACGACTGGTATAGGCAAAGATTTTTTCATTGATTTCTTTGACAATGTTGCGAAGCCAATCGATGGCATCTTCTTTTTTACCAATTGTTTCCATTGCTTCAAAACTTTCTGTTATACTTTCAATGGCAATACTCGATGCTATTTCACCAGCTTTATGTCCACCCATGCCATCCGCGACGGCGAGAATAAATTCATTATTACTATTACTAATTATTGTTACACTATCTTCATTATGCGTCCTTATTTTACCTGGATCGGTCATATAAAAAGTTTGCATATATTCACTTCCTTAATTATTTGCTCTAAGTTGGCCACAGGCAGCATCGACTGCTCCGCCAAACTCTTTTCTAATCGTTGTATTTATTTTATTCGATTTTAGTATATCATAAAACTTTAAAATTTTCCACTCTTTTGTACGTTTGAACCCAATATTTTCGGTTTCGTTATATGGTATTAAATTGACATAACAATTAATTCCTTTTAAAAGTTTAACTAACTCTTTTGCTTCTTTTTCGGAATCGTTGATTCCTTCAAGCATAATGTATTCAAAAGTTACTCGCCTATTTTTTTTGCTTATGTATTCTTTGATTGTTTCCATAAGTTCATCTAGATGATAGGCTCGGTTGACAGGCATCAGTTTACTACGCAATTCATCATTTGGAGCATGGAGACTGATAGCTAAATTGACTTGTCCTTCCTCATTCATAAACTTTTTGATACCAGGAATAATACCACAGGTCGAAATGGTTATATGACGAGAACCAATATCAATTCCTTTACCACAGTTGATAATTTTGATAAAACGCATAACATTATCGTAATTATCAAATGGTTCACCAATACCCATAACGACAACATGAGTAATTCTTTTTTGGATATCTTCTTCGATAATTAGAATTTGCTCTACTATTTCATAAGCTAAAAGGTTACGGACTTTTTTTAGACGACCGCTTTCACAAAAGGCACAAGTCATATTGCAACCAACTTGTGATGATACACAAATACTAGTACCATAATCATGAAACATAAGAACAGATTCGATTTTATTTCCGTCTTCTAATTCGAATAAGTATTTATTAACGTTATCTCCTTCTTGTTTTACTAACAATTTTATTTTGTAAAAAGAAAAATCTTCAGATAAGCGTTTACGAAGGTCTTTACTAATATTAGTCATATCATCAAAAGTAGATAATCTTTTTTTGTATAAGCCTTCATATATTTGAGTACTACGAAAAGATTTTTCACCAATTGAAAGAAGATACTCTTCTAATTCTTTAATGGTTAAATCGTAAATGTTTCTCATATTTCACTTCCAACTCTATTTATATTATATCAAAAAAGGCTATTTATTAAAACATTATTCGCATTTCCGTAGAATAATTTGAATATTTTTTTGACTAATTGACACTTTTATTGCTTGTTTAATGGAAAAAAGAACTACCTATTTATTGGGTAATTCTTTTTTATAATATAAATATTATATTTTAATTTATTTTTTTATCATAATATTCTTCGAGAGTTAAATTATTAGTGTGAAGATATTCGGCTAAACTTCCTACGTATCTGACGTGCCAAGGCTCATAGTCATACTTTGTTATGTCTTCTTTTCCTTCGGGATATCTTAAGATAAAGCCATACTTATGAGCATTCTGATGGACCCATAATGTTTCTTCTAAATCTTTGATATCGTTTTCGATATAACATTTATCATCGCGATAAACGCAAAAGTCGATTGCAAGTCCAGTTTGATGCTCTGATTTTCCTGGCTCGGCAATTCTAGTTACAGCATAAGTAAAGCCTTTCTCTTCAAGTAATCTATTATATATTTTTTCTTGATAATCATAATCACGATAGCCACTTTCGATATCGATTTGATAGCCGTTTTTAGTAGCTTCTTCTTTTAATTTATCAAAAGCTTCTTTGGCTTTTTGATCGATTAGAATGTTATCTTTATATTTACTTGTAGCATCTACTAAATTATTTGGAATATGTGCTCTAGGTAAGGGATTATCCTTATTTACTAAAATATTATAATCCATATCTGGCCTCCAGTATATTGTATTCATTTTTTTAAGGTTAGATACGGTTTTTGCCTGTTAAAGAAAGATACTATTATAATTTAGTAATACTTGAGTGACCCTTCATTAGTTTCTTGATACCAATTGGATGAGGAAAGGCAACAGTTAAAATAGACTTATCAACGCTGACAATAATTCCTTCACCAAAGTCGATATGGCTAATTCTTTCGCCGACTTCATAAGATGCATTTTTATCAATAGCAGTCTTAACTTGAGATACGACTTTTTTGACGATGGTTCTCTCATCGGTATCAAGGTATTGACGGTCAATTTCGTCAATAAAACGACTAGGTTTATTAATACTGGTATTACCAAAAAGCATACGACTTCGAGCGGACGTCATATAAAGTTTCTTTTTAGCTCTCGTAATGGCAACGTAGCAGAGACGACGTTCTTCTTCAATGGCCGAATGACTTCCATCATTAATAGCATTATAATGAGGAAAGATTTCTTCTTCCATGCCGACGATAAAAACATAATCAAATTCTAGGCCTTTAACGGAATGAACAGTCATGAGACTGACACGATTGGAACTATCTTGATGTTCGGTCATATCACTAACAAGAGATATTTCATCAAGAAAATCTTCAAGGGTAGCAGATCCATACTCTTCCTCATAACTTTTGGTAATTGATTTGAATTCGTTTAGGTTTTCGAGTCTTATTTCATCTTCAAGTAATTTAGAGGAAGTTAGTTCTTTTTTCATACCACTTTTTTCTAAAATATCATCTATTAATTCGGTCAACGATAAGGTTTTACTATCTTCAGTTAATTCTTCAAGTAAATTTTTGAAAGTTAATTCTTTACCGCTAGCGATAGCTTCATATATGGAAGTACTATTTTCGGCAGCTTTACTAGTAAGATTATCGATGGTCTTTTCTCCTATACCACGTTTTGGGGTATTGATGGCTCTTAAAAGACTGACGTCATCTTTAGGGTTATTAATTAATCGTAAATAACATAGAAGGTCTTTTATCTCTTTACGATTGTAAAAGTAGAAGCTTCCAACAACACGATATTTGATGTTTTTCTTGAGCATTTCTTCTTCGATAACACGAGACTGGGCATTAGTACGATAAAGAATAGCAATATCTTCTTCATGGACACCATTAGATATGAGGTCTTTTATTTCATTAGCCACAAAAGATGCTTCTTCTTTTTCATTGGCTACGATACGATATTTGATTTTTTCGCCCTCTTCATTATTACTCCACAAATTCTTATCTTTACGTTCACGATTATTTTTAATAACACTATTAGCGGCATTTAAAATGGTCTTAGTCGAACGATAATTTTCTTCGAGTAATATGGTTTTTGCTTCGGGATAATCTTTTTCAAAATTTAAAATATTCTTGTAATTGGCTCCTCGAAAAGCATATATGGCTTGGTCATTATCACCGACAACAAAAATGTTACGGTACTTGGCCGCAAGCATCTTACTTAAAACGTACTGAGCTTCGTTGGTATCTTGATACTCATCTATTAAGATATACTTATATTTATCTTGATATTCTTCTAATATTGATGGATAATTTTTAAATAGTCTTATTGGTAAAACGAGAAGATCATCAAAATCAAGGGAATTACCATTTTTTAATTTGTTTAAATAATTTTTATATACTTCCACTACTTTATGGTCAAATTCGACTTTAGCAAAGGCATCGATACTCATCATTTCATTTTTAGCAGAACTTATTTTATTTCGAAGTTCTCTTGGAGTATAGTGTTCTTTGGCCATGTTTAAGTCTTTCATTATCTTTTTGATGATAATTAATTGATCGTCACTATCAATAATGGTAAAGTTTCTTTCATAGCCTAAAAGGCTATAATTTTCTTTAAGAATTTTTAGTCCAAAGGAATGGAAAGTCGATATTTGAATATTATAGGCATCTCTTCCAATTAAACTGACTACTCGATCTTGCATTTCTTTCGCGGCTTTATTAGTAAATGTTATGGCTAAAATATTATATGGACTTACTCCATTTTGAATTAAATTAGCAATTCGATTAGTTAATACTTTGGTTTTTCCAGAACCCGCTCCTGCAAGGACAAGGAGTGGTCCATCAATATGGTTAACGGCTTCTAATTGTTTGTCATTTAATATTTGGGTATTCATTGTTATCATCTTCTTTCGTTATGTTTTTGGGATTTCTCAAAAAGGCGATTATAAAGATATTCTATTTCATCTTGGTTTCCTCTTAAACTACTATTTCCCATCTGATAATTTTCATAGTCTTGCTTTAATTCACTAAGACTTTTTCTGACTATTTTTCCATTCTCTATTCGATAGGCAATTTTTAAAAGAGGAAATCTTGATAAAAAGAGAGGATTTTGAACATAAGTTTCAAATATTTCGGTAACTTCCTTTGGCTTTCCATCAACAGTTCGTGTTTCATTTTGAAGAAGAGACTGTTCTCTTTCAATTAATGATTCGAGATGTTTAGAGCTTTCTTTTTTTAGACCAAGCCCTAACTTACTTAAATAACCCGCACTCAATAGATAACTAGAACATCTTGCCTCAACTTCTTTCGAATAGCTTTCGTAATTAGCATCGTAATAACCTGGCAAGGTAAATCTAATAGCATTTTCTTGAGATTGTAAAAAAGAAAGATAACTTGCTTCTTTGCCTTCAGAGATAATATAATCTTGGTAAGTGTGCGTGCATTCATGGAAAACTGTTTCTAAAATATCGAAATAGTTTTTTTGATTAAGACTATCGACGATAGAAGGAAGATCAAGATTGATGATATAATATAAGGAATTTCCCAATGTATCGTCACTTAATTTTTGAAATGAAACTTTTGGATGTTTAACCTTGCCTTTGAGAATTATTTCGGCAAAATTTTGAATAAGTGATAACTTTTCTTCCATACTTACATTTAGTTTATCGCTTAGCATATGTTTCATTAAAACATCAATAAAGTTTTTTTTATCTTCTTCTTTGATATAGCCACTTTCAAGTAAATAGAGAAGGTCACTACACTCACCACTACTTAAAACTTCCTTAGAGCATTTACTTGCTATTTCTTGATATTTACTTTCTAATACTTCCGTGAAATGATACTGAGAAAGAATTTCTGTTACTTTGGAAATCTTTAAAGTGCGGATGCTATATAAACTTTTTAAAATATTTTCGTTTATTATTAAGCCGTCTGATAAGCAACTTATTAATTCATTTTCAAGATTTTTTAATATTTCACTTTCGTGTCCGCAGAAGCGACAAGATGAGCCTTCATAAGTACCAGCACAGTTGGGGCAATGATTGTTATTTAATATTTCTTTACATAATTTGGTAATTTTTTCTTCCATATATTCTTCCTACTTACTATATATTTTTGCTTTTAAGCAGATATTTTTTTACATACTTAATTTTATCATTATTGCTAATAGAAGTAAAGTAAGAGACTAGTTATTTACATGAAAAAAAGAGAAAGAATTTATTTCTTTCCCGTGAAGATTTTTATTATGAATTTTATTATTTTATCTAATAACCATAGCAATGGATTTTCTCTTTCTGGTTTGTCTTCTGGCAAATTATTATCACTCAGATTTTCTTCAGATGGGCTTTTATCCGGAAGTGTTTCACTATCATCTTTATCATTATTACTGTTATCAGGAGTTTCTGGCGCTGGAATATCTTGATTATCTTCTTTTGGGTTTTCAGGAAGAGGAGGCTCTTCTACAACAGGAGCTTCCGTTGTAAACTTATTATATTCATCAGTCCAAGCGGTATCATAGTAATTATTTTCATCTCCTAGAGCCATATATAATCCTTTATTATAATGATACTTTTTGACAATCGATCTAGTGTTTTTGGCAAGGAATCCTTCTTTACCACCGTAGCCAGCAGTCTCATGTAAATACAAGTCTTCCGTATTATAAATTATTTCACCAATTATGAATGGTCTTTCACGTGTTTGCGATAGTCTTTCTTTTATCATATTAAGAAAGCGATCCCAACCTAAATCTAAAGTACGATGTGGACAATATTTACCGCTGTAATCCTGGTGTTTAGTTACTTTATCGATGTCCCAATTATATCTATTTAAGATATCGGTAATTAAGTCGGCAGCATTTTCTTCGGCTTTAGTAAATCTTTCTCCACCTGATTTTGAGTAACAAATTTCAATACCAATTCCTTCTCTATTTCCTTTACCGTTTCCATCGCCAGCATGCCATGCATTTCGATTTTCAGGTATTCCTTGAACGATTTCTTGGTCATCAACAGCATAGTGGAAAGATGTCTCTTGGTCGTTGGTGGTCATATAACTTATTTCGTTTCGAGCAGTGGCATCGTTCGCGGTATTATGAACAACAATACGAGTTGGCGTCATAGAAAACGGGCATTTTAGGTAATAGCGATCTTCTGGTACTATCTTTTTGACAATGTTAACCATCTTTACCCTCCTTTAATAATTTTTCTATATTATGAATAAGATTATATCCGGTTTCGGCAAAAATGCCACTTAGGGTAATAGCTAAATTGAAATTTTTAGTAATAATGTAATAAATAATTGATACGATAATGCCAACAACAATGTTTTGAATAATGATAAGATTGTTATTGATATATGGGCTCTTTTTAGCTAGAAAGCCTAAAATCCAAGTTACAAACATGGTTACCATCATGACAATAACTTCAGAATTGCTAGTTATGAATTGCATTTTATCACCTCTTTATTCATAATCACTTTATTTTATGAGGAAATTTATTTTGTTGTAATAAAGATAGTCCAAAAGAAAAAGAGAAACTTTTATTTCTCAAAAAATTCTATGATAAATAGTAATTTAATCGTTATAAATGGTATCGGTAGCAACTGCTGTTAAAGTAAGATCTGCACGAATACCTTTTTGGTATGCAAAGTAGGCCGCTGCACCTATCATGGCAGCATTATCGGTACAATATGATAAGCGAGGGAATGATAAGTGAACATTATTTTCTTTGCATGCTTCGGTAAGAGATTCACGAAGGCCTTGATTTGCGGATACGCCCCCGGCAACAATAAGATTTTTGACACCATATTCTTTTAAAGCATGCATGGTTTTTTTGGTTATAACGGTAACGACTCGATTTTGGAAAGTCGCACATAAATCTTCTTTATTAATGGTATGGCCTCTTTGATTTTCATTATGAACTAAGTTTATGACAGCAGATTTTATACCGCTAAAACTGAAATTATAGGTTTTATCATCTAAAGGATATGGTAAATCATACGTATCTTTACCAGTATGAGCAAGTTTATCAACAAGAGGACCACCAGGATATTGCAAACCAATGGTTTTGGCAACTTTATCGTAACATTCTCCTACGGCATCATCGAGAGTTCCACCAATTTTTTTGAAGGAATAATCTTCTTTCATATATATGAGTTCGGTGTGACCACCACTGACAACTAGGGCGATAAGAGGAAACTGTAAACGTTCTTCTAAGTTGTTAGCATAAATATGGCCAGCAATATGATGAATTGGAACGAGTGGTTTTCCTGTTACAAGAGCTATTGTTTTCGCAGCTTGAACACCAATGAGAAGACTTCCAATTAAACCTGGACCATAAGTTACAGCAATTAAGGTTATATCTTCTAATTTTATTTTAGATTTTGTAAGTAATTCATCTAGGACAATTGTTATATTTTCAATATGACTACGACTTGCAATCTCGGGAACAACACCACCATAATTTTTATGAATATCGATTTGACTTAAAACAACGGTTGCAATTTCTTCACAGCCATTTTTGATAATACTCATACTTGTTTCATCACAACTTGATTCAATTGCTAGTGCATATACTTCTCCCATTTACATCACCTGCTTTTCCATTAAAATGCCATCTTCATCACCATAGTAAAATTTACGAAGCGCGACCTCGCGAAAACCGAATTTTTTATATAGATGGCGAGCAATTTCATTACTTAAACGTACTTCGAGAGTTATATTGACGACATGATACTCGATAGCTAGAGAAATGAGATAACTCATAAGCTTAGTTCCGATTCCTTTATTTCGATATGGTTCTTCAACACAAATGTTATCTATTTCCATACGATCATAAATAAGCGAATACGTAAGATGTCCTAAAACTTCGTCATCTTCAACATATTCAATATATTTGGCAAAGGGATTTCCTTCATTTTTTTCTACTTCTCTTAACATTTTTTCTCCATGGTCTCAGGAAGTTTTAAATATTCGGGGTTGACAGCGTGAGGATTTTGACTTGGTAATTTTTTTGCATATTCGATTATTTCTTCAATATGATAATCTTTTGTCTCATCAACAACCTCTGGGGAATATTTAGTTATGAGTTCTTCCATTTCTTCTTTCTTCATAAACTTTTCAACAATTTTGTGGTAATCTTTGTCATATAAACCAACGTAATAGTTACCATGCTTAGCATCAATCTTTGATAAAAGGTATTTGGAAGAGTAACCTATTACTCTTGCTAAAAGAGAAGATATACTGACAATCCTGATTTTGGTTAGGTAGGCATAAGTTTTAGCAATGGTGACACCTATTCTAATGCCTGTAAATGAGCCTGGTCCATTTACTACAATTATTTCATCAACATCTTTTGGGGATAAATTATTTTCTTTTAATAAATCATCAATATATTGAGTAGTATATATGGAATGCTCTTTCTCAATATTATTTTTTATTTGTGATAATATTTTACCATCCCTTAATAAGGCAATAGATACATCAGAAAGCGATGTATCCATGAATAAACTTATCATATTATGGCCTCACAAATGCTGGTATACTTATCACCGTGAGGAATGAGTACTAACACTCTCGTGTTTTCTCCAGTTATTTTAAATTTGATGTCAAGTCGTTCTTCTGGTAAAATATCTTCAATCATATCGGCCCATTCAATAATGGTTACACCGCCCTTATCAAAATATTCTTCAATACCAATGTCTTCTGTTTTGTCTTCAATTCTATAAACATCCATATGATATAATGGCAATTCACCATTTAGATATTCCTTGATAATAGTAAATGTTGGCGAAGTTATTTCATCGATTCCTAGGGCATGAGCAAATCCTTTTGTAAATACGGTTTTCCCACTACCTAAGTCGCCATTTAAGCAGATAACCATATTGGGAAATTTCTCTGATTCTAAATTTTGGGCAATAGCAATTGTCTCATTTTCATTATGTGTCGTTATTTTGTACTCTTCCATTCTTTTCACCTTTCTTTTTTATATCTACTTTATTATATCAAAGAAAGAAGTGAAAAGACAATACTTTTTTATTATTTTATTTTTTTATGCTTATCTTATCATAGTATATGTCAACATAAATAGGTGAAGACAAGAAAAAAAGTCACAACTAAGTGACTATTTTGATTCTTCGAGAGTTACTTCACAAGTATGCTCTTTACCATCACGATTATATGTTATTTTTATTTTATCTCCTGGTGAATGCTTATATAATTCGTAACGTAATTTAGCAACGGAAGATACTTTTTCACCTTCAATTTTAACAATGATATCACCTTTTTGTAATCCGGCTTTAGATGCAGGAGATGATGATGTTACTTCAACAATGGCAACTCCTTCTTCGACACCATCAGGAATTGTTACACCTGATTGCCACAAATAGTAACTATTAGTAATATCTAGCATACTAATTCCAATATATGGCCTTTTAACAGAATCCCCTTTTTCAATTATTTCAGCATAGTACAAAGCATCTTCAATAGGAATAGCAAAGCCCATTCCTTCGACACTATATGTCGATGTAGCACTATTTTCTTGGGTTAATTTTAAGGAATTGACACCAATTACTTCGCCATTGATATTACATAGAGGACCACCGCTGTTGCCTGGATTTAAAGCAGCATCGGTTTGAAGAACTTTCATATAATAATCAGATGTTGTACCAGAAAGTGATACTTCGACAAGTCTATCTTTACCTGATAAAATTCCTTTCGTTACGGTTCCACTATAAGTATCGCCTAAAGGAGCGCCAACAGCAAAAGTAGTGTCTCCTAATCTTAAACTTTCAGTGTCTCCTATTGTTGCTACTTGCTTTATACTTGAAGCACTTACTGATAAAACGGCTATATCAGCATATGTATCTCCACCAAGTATTTTAGTTTCTGCCGATGTACCATCGCTAAAAATGACACGGGCGGAATCGCCTTCGCCAACAACATGATTGTTAGTCATGACATAAGCTGTTGAGCCATCAACTTTATAGACAAAACCTGTTCCAGTCGAAATTGGAGTACCATTTCTCGATGTTTCAACGACAACTGTCGCATCATATATTTTATCAACGGCACCAGATATGCTATTTTCATTAACAGTATAACTTCCAAGTGAGCTTCCTGTTAAAATTGATCCTTTATCTAACTGGTTTACAACTAAGTAAGTCCAAACTGCTCCACATACGAAAGATACAAAAATGGTTATTGGTATTATTATTTTATTTTTGTTATTTTTATTATTCATTTTATCACCTACCTATAATATCTATGTAATTTTGAGGAAAGCCCATGCGATCTAAAACCTTATTTATTGGAATACTATCAACACGGCCATCTAATAATTCTATTTCATATTCAATTTCTTTCATCATTAGACGAAAGTCTTTTTTATTGAGAAGTATTTTAAAAATTATTATTACAGCGAATAAATCATTTTTACCATATATGTATTCCCCGTCCATACGTGGTATAGCCATTTCTTCGTGATACTTAGTATCAGGAATAACTCTTTCTGTATGATGTTCAAAAACAATATCTTCGTGCGCACACAGGTTACGATAATTGGACAAAATGGTCAGCGTGTCTTCAAGGATGGCTGGCGTCGTTCCAAAAATATCAGCAATCTCAATTTTATCTTCTTTCTTTAATATGGTATATAACTCACAAACAATACCGAAAGATAACACTTTAACTAAGACCCATAACGGAATATAACCATAATTATTCATATAGTGCATCGTAGCATTATGCGATCCAGCGTTAATTCTGATTTGCCTCTTCATCTTATCAATAATATCTTTAACGCGCCGACTTTTTTCACGGTCATCAGTGAAGTTTTTAATATTTAAATAATCCTTTTCACGATAACCATACTTTTTTGATAATTGATACGATGTTATTGATTTTAATTGGTTTTCAATAACTAAGACGTTTTTGAAAATGATATTTCTAAAATTCCTATCGAATTCGAATAATGAGTATAGTTCATCAAATGTTGTTCCCGGAATAAAAACTTTTTCTCTCGCAGACTTAATAAATAGATGACGATAGCCCATGAGAAAAAAGTAGTTTTCTCTTAATAATATTTCTTTCGCGGAAAGTTCATCTTCGATAATCAATCCTTTATTTCTTAAGATTTCTAGTTGTTCATCTATGGTTTTGAACTCTTTTTTCATAAGTAATCACACATCCCATTATTCTAGAGTTTAGTATATCACAATTTTGAAAAAAATGGTATATATTTTAAAAGAAATTTGATATAATGTAATGGAGGTTGATTTTTATGCCAAGTTCAGTTACACATAGTTATTTTTGTTTAGATGTCTACGATAAGGTATCCAAACGAGTTAAAGATAAAATTAGGGATGATATTAACTATTTTAAAGTTTTTGGCCAAGGACCAGATCCATATTTCTTCTATGATTTTCATTTGTCAAGGAGTGCTTCGAAGGTTTTTGAAATTAACAAGGCAATGCAACATAGTAAAATTAACAAACACTTTCTAAAACTAATTAATTATATTAATGAAAAAGGTTATTATGACAATGGTCAAGTTATGGCTTATTTATATGGGCAAATATGCCACTACTGCCTCGATAGTACTGCTCATCCATATATTATATATATGATTGGACAGTATAATGAAAAAGATCCATCTACTTATAAATATAATGGATTACATCAGGAAATGGAATATTATATCGATAGCTATTTGATTTTTCAAAGAGAAAAGGTTTTACCAAAAAATTATAAAACATACAAGGAATTATTTAAGATAAACGAATTTAATACAGAACTTAAAGATACAATTGACAATGTTATAAAAGATATTTATGGCTTTGATGATGTAAGTTCAAAATATTATAAGTCAATTATGGATATGAAAAAATTCTACCATGTTTTTAATTATGATCCTTGGGGAATTAAGAAAATTGCTTATAAGTTTTTAGATTTCATTTGTCAAAATAAAACAGTTAGAAAACAAGAGCTTTCTTTTCATGTCGATCCAATGGGGAAACTATATTATTTGAATAATGATAAAAATGAATGGAATAATCCATGCGATATAAACGAAAAATATAATTTATCTTTTTCAGAGCTCTACGTTAAAGCAATGAAAAAGGCAGAAAATATTATCAATGCGGTCGATGAAATGCTCGAAAAGAAAAAAATTGATAATAAAAAAATCGAAGATTTATTTGGAAACCTCGACTATGGTTCAGGAAAAGATTGCGATAAGAAATATGATTTTAAATATTTTAGATTTTAAAAAAGGAAGATACTTTTATTGTAATTTAAAGTATATTCCTTTTTTTATAAGTAAAGCTGATGAATTATAATCTAGGGGTACGTATCCTTTTTTTAATAATTCTTCAATAACAATCATATTGTAATTGGCGGCGAACAAAGTATTTATTGTGAAAAGCATAAGTAAAACAAAGATTATTCCTATTTTAAAGGGAATAAAACACATTATCAAAGTTGAAACAGCAACTTCAGTCATGAGCATAATATAAAACATTCTGTAGTTTCTTTTTTTTATAGGATATAAAAAACCTAAGTAAATCATTTCTTTTATGAATCCGTAATCACATTCGACAGGAGGCGTATATTCGTCATATTTTAGGTATATCTTCTGCATACTAGTCACCTATTATGAGTATACACTATTTTGCTGTTTTTGGAAAGTTTTTTTGATATTTTTAAACTTATTTTTGTTCATAATATAGCTCAATAGAATCGGCAATTAATTTCACTAATTTGTCTTGATACCATTCTTGCCTTAACAAATAGTTTTCATCAGGATTGGATATAAAACCTGCTTCTATTAAAATGCCTGGTTTAGTTATCTGTTTATACATATAATAAGTGCTATCATATTTAATATCTCTTACATTAGCGATATTACTTTTTAAGTAATTGGTAAATGTCTCAGCTATTTTTTTGTTTTCTTCATTTTTGTTGGTATAAAAAATTTGCAGTCCTTTCCAATAGGAACTTGGTGCTGAATTAAGATGAATAGACAAATACATATCAGGAGATACATCATTTATATATTTAGCGCGATGGGACAAATCACTTCTTTTGCGACCCACTGTCGTCGTACTTAAATCTCCATCGTCACTTCTAGTGAGATATACATTTGCTCCTCTTGCTAACAACTCTCTTTCTAATTTTTGAACGAGTATTAAATTTAATTTTTTTTCGATAATTTGTCCATTTTGAGCGCCATTGTCAACACCTCCATGGCCAGCGTCGAGAACGATTACTCTTCCTAATAAATTCATGTTTTTGATTGAGGCAGTAACTTTAGGAAGGCAAAAAGATAAAAGAATAAAACTAACAATGATTAATACTTTATACTTATTCATATTACACCTAATTAAGTATATGCTTTTAATTAATATTAATATGTTTGAAGGCTTTGTTAATTATTATAATTCTTCGGGAAGAAGGATACTACCAATACTATTATCAAATTTATCTTGAAGCCAATCACGGTTTTCTTGATCTTTAACAATTATAGTAAATTTTGAAGTATTAGTTCCAGAAAAAGTTCTATCCCAGTTTGTAATATTAGTAAAGTCAAAATTTCTCATGTCAACTTCTACTTTTGATAGTGAACCCGACACGTTATGAAACATTTGATATATACTTGTAAGACTTTCTGACGTAAAATTACTTAAATTGATTTTTTCTAGATTATTACAGTTTAAAAATATTTGCCCTACGCTAGTTAACTTAGGAGTATAAAAGTTTCTTAAGTCTAATTCGGTTAGACTACTGCATCCAGAAAACATTCTACTCATGTCGGTTACACTACTTGTATCAAAAAATGATATGTCTAATTTCGTTAAATTACGACATCCATTAAACATACTTGCCATACTAGTTACATTTTTAGTATTAAAATAATCCCCAAAATTTATATTTTCCAAACCACTACAGTTTGAAAACATACCTGCCATATTAGTTACGTTACTTGTATTAAAGTCACTTAAATCAAGCTCAGTTAAATTACTGCAGTTTTCAAACATGACTGATGTATTAATTACACTTATTGCGTTAAAATGACTTAAATCTAATTCGGTTAAACTACTGCAACCATTAAACATTCTACTCATGTCTGTTACATTTGGGGTGTTGAATGTATGCAAGTCCAAACTAATTAAACTACTGCAACCATCAAACATTCTACTCATGTTATTCACACTGCTAGTATCAAAAGCGCTTAAATCTAAAGTAATTAAACTACCACATCCTCTAAACATCCATGCTGTTGTTGTTAATTGAGGTGCTTTAAAATTTTCTAAATTTATTGATTGCAAATTACTACAATTACAAAACATATTTTGCATAGAAGTTACACTAATCGTATTAAAACTACTTAAATCTAATTCCGTTAGACCATGGCACTCTTGGAACATACTAGATATATTTGTTACATTTTCAGTTTTAAAATTATGTAAATCAAGTGATGATATGTTACTACAATTATAAAACATTCCAGCCATTGTTGTTACTTGAGAAGTATCAAAGCGACTGACATCTAAACTATTTAAATTAGTACAGCCAGAAAACATATTACTCATAGCGGTCACTTTTTTGGTATTAAATTTACTGACATCTAAACTTGTTAAACTACTACAGTTATGAAATGTTCCATCCATGGATATTACTTGAGAGGTATCAAAGTGGCTGACATCTAGAGATAATAAATTATTGCAACCTGC
>CANRJI010000001.1 GCA_947630885.1 uncultured Bacilli bacterium | reverse complement strand
AGAATAATTTATATTCTAAACTCATTATTCTTTTTTAACTATTTATTTCGTTTCGATTAATCCGTAATCTCCATCTTTTCTTTTATATAAAACACAAATATTATTTGTTTCCATATCTTTATATACAAAGAATGAATGACCAAGTAATTCCATCTCGAGAATAGCCTCTTCCTCATCCATTGGCTTCATTTCAATATTCTTTCTCTTAACAATTTTCTCTTCTGGCTTTTCTTCTTCTTCAATATCAAAATCAAAATTAAATTCTTTAACGCTTTCTTTCATATTTCTACTAAGACGTGTCTTATTTTTTCTAATTTGTCTTTCTAACTTATCGCTAACCAAGTCAATCGCAGCATATAAGTCTTCATTTTCTTCTTCACTTCTTAGCACAAACTTACTAGTGGGTATCGTAACTTCCACAATTTGTGAATTACCTTTTACTCTCGCAAGGATGTTCGCCGTCACCTCATCATCTTTAAAATACTTTTCCAATCTACTTAATTTTTCTTCTGCATAATCCTTAATTGCATCAGTAACCACCATTTTATCTCCACGAATATTGTATCTCATTATATCATTCCTTTCTTACAATATAATTATATCAAATATCAATTGCAATAAAAATAGAAATTTGTAAATACCACAATTTAACTAATTTTTCCATAATTCATTGCTATAAACATTATCTTTAACAAAATTAGCAATTGCTTTTCTTACTACCGGAGTATCTTCCTTATACGTAACGCCATACCAATTAGCTTCCGTCTCAATTACTCTAGCGGTCGCTTCCCTTTCATCGATAAGTTTCTGTAAAACGTCTGGGATTAAATATTCTGAAGTAAGTAAATCTGTATTTTTATTTCTTAAAAAGTCTGCAAATTCTTCCTCTAAATATTTAAATATTGTTGGAGTAAACAAAAGAAAATTCATCGATACAGGGTCAGTAGATTTAACGACAAACTCTTTTCTTCCGTCTAATGGACTAGCCGTAATAACATCATTAACCTTTTCAACTTTACTTTCCGTTATGTTAACTAAATATCCATTATCCTGAACTTGACAGACACCTCTTTTAACCGATCCATTTTCTGTAAGCGTATTTCCAACACGATAACCAATCATTCCATAGTCGTTAGAATTAACATCGACTGTATTTAAGTAATTATAGGCCTTTACAAAAGCATCTCTTCCATAAAAATCATCGGCATTAATTATGGCAAAAGGTTCATGAACAAAATTCTTTACACATAATATTGCGTGTGCTGTTCCAAGAGGTTTAACTCTTTCACTAGGAATATTTACCGCACAAGGAACTGCATCAAACTCTTGAAAAGCATATTCTACCCTTATATGTGGTTCAACTCTACTTCCAATTGTTTCCTTAAAAATTTCAAAATTTTCTTTTCTAATCAAAAATACAACCTTATTAAAACCAGCTTTTATCGCATCGTATATTGAATAGTCGATAATAAATTCTCCATTTGGTCCCATTGGTGCAATTTGTTTTAAACCGCCAAATCGACTTCCCATGCCACCTGCTAAAATAACTAATGTTACATCTTTATTCATTTAGTTTACCCATTCCTTTCACTTTGATATATTATAATAGCCTTAAGCAAGATTAAATTTTATTTCATTAAATTTTTAAGTTTTCTTTTATATTTCTTTATTGTTGATCCAAATAATACAAAAATAAGTAATCCAATAGCTAATGTAATCATTTCTTTTGTTGACATATTTTTAAAATCAATATCATCATTTTCTTTGCTATTGTCATCACTATTATTTTCTTTTTCAGATGCTGCCGAATCATACTCCTTTCTTGCTTCTTCATTCCATATACCAATCTTTTTTGCTTCTGTTATCGCTTGATGATCTTGAAGAAGAGACGTATATTTATAGTCTCCATATAAATAAGTAACTTCTGCATAACCATTTTTAATTAGTTCGTCTTGAAGAAGTACATCATCAACCCAAACCCAAGCAAGTAATCGATCGTATTTATCTTCTTTATCACTATTGTCATCATATTCAAGTTCAATTTTTTTAGCCTTTGTTACTGCTTCACAAGTATAGTTACTAGCTTCCTTACCATAATATTCCATTCCCTTTGTTGGATGAACTGATTCTGGTGTATCGACCGCTAGAAATCTAACTGTCTTAACTTCTCCATCAATTTCTACTTTAATCGTATCACCATCGACACATTTCGAAAATTTTACTACTTCTTTAGCATAAACCGTATTTATACTTACAATTAAAATACTTAAAATAATTAATATTTTTTTCATACTTCTCATACTTAAATTATATCAAATAAACCATAAAAAGTTAATATTTTGAATAAAATATCCACAAATTTTACATAATAAAATTAGAATATTCGCAGATATTCATTAGAGAAGATATTTATTTATTTTCTCTTTTTTGTTATACTATTCTTGGAGGTAAGTAATGGACATATTTTGTAAAATAATTAATAATGAAATTCCTTCATATACCTTATATGAAGATGATATTGTCAAAGTCTTTTTAGATGTCAACCCTAATCACAATGGACACACCCTAATCGTCCCTAAAAAGCATTATCAAGATTTTTTTGATATAGACGAAGATACCCTTATGCATGTATACAAAGTTGCTAAAGATATTGCTAAACTATTAAAAGAAAGATTAAATTATGATGGTATTTCAATGTGTCAAAATAATGGTCTTGGTCAAGAGGTAAAGCACTATCATTTACATTTAATTCCTAAGTATAAAGAAGAAAGTAAGATATCTCTTGGAGAAGTATATAATAAATTAAAATAAAGAAAATCTATATTAAATTTAAAAGGACTTGTATCTTAAAATGCAAGTTCTTTTTACAAAAAAAACTATCCGAAGATAGTTTCTCAAAAGTAAAAAATTTTAGAATAAGAAAGCAGAACCTAGTATAATAGCAAGTAGTATGTATAGAACAACCACTATTAAGAAGCCATTCCCACTATTGGTAGAACCATTACAAGAACTATTTCCAGACATAGTTAACACCTCCTTTTTATATCCAAGCGCCTAGTATGATTATTAATAGAATGAATAAAACTAAAACGATTGCTGCTGAAGAACCACAGTTACCCATAATACATTCCTCCTTTTTTTTCTATTCACAATATTTTATGGTAAAACTAAAAAAAGGTGTCGCCTTATTACCCACCTTATTATTTATCACTAATATAAAGCCAAAAAATTATGGTAAATAACCCATAATTACAAATTAATATTGTAATTTTTCCTTAATTTTGCTATGATATTAATGTACATTGAAAGGAGAAATAAAATGGCAAAGAAAAAAAATGATACAAAAAAGACAGAAGAAAAAGAAGTTAAAACAAATAAATTAGTAAAAGAAAAAAACAAAGTAAAAGAAAGAAAAGATAATAATAAAGCAAAAACTAAGAGAAACAGCGATGAAGCAATTTTTAAATTTTTTGCTTTCTTTGACAAATATCGTTTGGCTATTTATGGTTTAGTTGGAGGTATACTTATAACATCACTTGTTACCGTTCTTATTTGGCCTGAAAGAATTGCTAAGTTAGAAGATGGAACTGAACCAGTCGCTGAAATTGAAGGAATGGTCGTAACTGCTGATGATTTATATGAAGATATGAAAGTTATCTATTCTATCTCAGCTCTACTTGATAAAATAGATAATAAAATTCTTACTGAAAAGTATCCCGAAAATGATGAGATGATTGATGAAGTTCAAAGTGAAGCCGAAAATTACTACAGTGTTAATGACCAATATTATGGTTACACCAAAGAAGAATTTTTAGCTAATTATGGTTTTGCAAGTGAAGCATCCTTCCTTGAATATTTAAAACTTCAATATCGAAGAGATAAATATTCCAAAGATTATGCTAAATCTTTAGTAACGGATAACGAAATAAATGACTACTATGAAAAAGAAGTATTTGGTGATATCAATACTAAACATATGTTAGTTAAAGTTGATAGTTCCGCAACTACCGAAGAAAAAACCGAAGCTGAAAATTTAGCTAAAGAAATAATATCTAAACTAGATGAAGGTAAGAGTTTTGATGAAGTAAAAGAAGAATATGCTGATAGAATAACTTATGAAGAATTAGGTTATAAAGCTTATAATGCTTCTCTTGAATCAGCATACATGGATGAAATGAAAGCACTTTCTAATGGAAGTTATAGTAAGACTCCAGTTAAAACTTCTTATGGCTATCACGTTGTTTATCGTATAGACCAAAAAGAAAAACCTGCTCTTGAAGATGTTAAAAAAGAAATATTAGATACTCTTGGTGACAAAAAGCTTACTGATGATAAGAATCTATATGGTAACAGTTTAGATAAAATGAGAAAAGATGCAGGATTAAAGTTCTCTGATACCTCACTTGAAAAGAAATATGAAGTTTATATGGATCAATATAAATAGACAAAATTAAGACTACAAATTAGTAGTCTTCAGGCCGTTGACAAAGTCGGTTTTTCAAACCGGCTTTGTCAATCGGCTTTTTTAATCTCCCACTTTAGTACTAAAAAAAGAGTGAATTTGAATTTTTAATATCAAATAACACTCAATTTTTAACTTTCTCTTCCACTTTTAGAATTTTCAAATTTTGGTTTTTACTAAAAATGTAGTTTGTCAACAGTCTGAAGACTACAAATTAGTAGTCTTTTTCTTTATTTAATAGTTTTAATTACACATTATAATTTCAATAAAAATAAAAACTTATAATAGAAAAGCATACCGTTTTAGTATGCTTTATCAAGTTTATTCCTTTGTAAGAACTCGAACTTTAGGTTTACTTTTGCCGTAAATTTTTTTCGATAACTCTGCAATTTTTTCATCTTTTTTCTTATTACTATAGCGAAGTACAGCAATTTCTGTATCTTTCGTATATCCAATAGCATCTACTCCCGGAAGAAGTTCAAAAGTTTTATACCCAACTGGAAGTTCAAATGATAAAAACCTTTCGAGAGCTTCTCTTGGAGTATATGATTCATCACCTGTAACAACATATAAGTCAGTAATTACATTTAAATTAATATTGCTAGTATTGCTAAGAAAAATGTATGTTGTATTATCAATTGTAAGTTCTGTTAAATCGGTAGCCCTAATCGCGGGTAACTCTTTTTGCTTAGCTTCCATATTAAAGCCGGATAATACATTATTAATAGAGCACATATCATTATCTGAGATTTTAACGCATTTATATTGCTGACCACGATGTTTAAAAGTTCCTTTTTCAAAGTATGGACTCCATACATCAGGACTATAATTAAATGGAATGTCCGTAATATCTGCTTTAAAATTTGCAAAATTCTGTTCCCAAGCATGATAGTCTCTTACAAATAAACCTACTGGAGCAAGCCCATAAGAACAATTCAAATAAGAACTTGCTACATAATCAGGGTCATCGTAAACGACATCGACCGGTACATATATTATATTATTTTTCTTTTTCATAAATCACCTTGTTAAGCAAAAATTTATTTAGTGCAATCATATACATTAATTACATTCTCTTTTCTTTTAGGAATGTCGACCAAAGAGTCTTCAAATCCCCAATCAATTTTATAATCAGGAAGAAGATGAGTTCTAAAAGGCATAGTTCTTGGCATTACAATAATAGCTTCAAAATTATCCATCATTTTAAGTTCTTGAGTTGATATTAAAGGTGTGCTATTACCTTTTTCATCAGTTACATTTCCACACAAATTGCTAACTTCTTCGAGAGTGTATATATCATTAGATAATAGATAGATAACATTACCAAAACACATTTTAATAATTTCTAAACCATCTTTACCATAAGTATTCATTAGACTGACATAGCTTTTAATTACCGCTATAAATCTAATATTTAATCCTTTAGCATAACTAATTAGTTTTGAAAAATTCTTAATTGGAAGTAATGAATCAAATTCATCTAATAACACATTAATTTTTTTCTCTCTTTTTCCATAAATATCGACACAGTCAATAACCTGATTTACAAATAAAGGAATTAAATTATCACTATACTCTGTATTACCACTTACAATAAAGATAGCCATCTTTTCATTACCAATATTTTCTATATCAAAGTCTGTAGCCCCCATCATGTTAGATAGACTATCACGTGAAACATAAGGTCTAATCTTACTATTTAAAGTTGCAATAATACCACTTCTCGTTTCGACAGGAGTGCTTAAAGTTCCATAGATGTTAAAGTAAACACTTGACGTTTTATCAACTTTAGATAAAAATTCCTTAATCACTTTTTCTTCAGAGCCTGATACCGTAATAGCAAGTTCATATATACTTTTTAAATTAATTTCTTCTTCTTTAGCGACACTAAACAAATATAGTGACATACCAGTAAGATAATCAATTGAAGTATTTGTCCAGAATGGATCAATATTTGCCGATTTGTCTTTAGGATCATTAAATAAGTAGTATATAATGTTTTCAAGAAGCTCCATTGCTTTGTCAACCATACCTTCTTTATATAATTTGTAAGGAAGAGCAAATGGATTCCAAGAATTACCTAAATTAGGATTTTCAATATCTAAAACTACTGTTTTATAACCATTCCTTTCCAACTCTTTGGCGGTCATTCTGTAAATATCACCCTTAACATCATTTAGAACAATCGATTCACCTGCCTTCATAGCCAGTTTAAGCATTGGCAAAATAGTTGTCTGTGTTTTCCCACTACCAGATGAACCAATAACCAAAGTATGTTCAACTTTATCGTTAACATATAAATAGTTATCGTCATACATTACAGGAATGCCAGCCTTAACATTTTCCCCTTTTACATCGACAGATGTAAGTATTTTTTTCATTTCTTCTTTTGTACACCAATTTGTTTTTTTCATATTTTTTTTCTCCTTTCACCAATAATTTATCATTAAAAAAGCAAAATAGTTTAAACAATAGTGGCTAAATTTGCTAAAATATCATCTTTTGTGTATAATGTAAGAGGTGACAAGCTATGTATTCAAATAAATTAGTATGTGATATTTTAGATTACATCGATTTAAATCTAAATAGCAAAATAACTATTGATGACCTATCAAAAAAGTTTTATTATAATAGATATTACCTTATGAAACTATTTAAAAAAGAAATAGGCATAACCATTTTTGAGTACATTAACACTTTACGTATTAATAATGCATTAAAAGAAATTCGTATGACAAATCATACCTATACCAATGTTTCGATAAATAATGGCTTTTATTCTTTAGAGTACTTTTCCGAAACCTTTAAAGCCATTATTGGTGTGAGTCCCAGCCTTTTTAAAAAATTCTGTCATAACGATGAATCTGTTAATGATGACCTTCGTTTAACTATTATAACTAATATGACATCTATTGAAATATTACTAGAGAAAGTTCAAAAGTATCGCAATCATCTTAAACCAACGACTAATCCCATCCGAAAATTATCTATTTTTCATTAGCAAACAAAAAAAGCAAAATCATTCATTTTGTTTTTTTGTCTCTTTATATTAAACAATTCTTATAAATACTAACTAACTTTTAATTTTATTAAATATCTTAACTGTCTCATAAAATTTATTAAATTTTTCATTCCAATTATTCTTAATTTCTTTAATTAATATTTCTTTAATACTATTAATATTATCTTCATCTCTTTCAAAGTAATCATAAAATAAATATTTTAAATTAATTTCACTATTCTCTTTATTAATATACTTAATTAAAAACTCTTTCTTTTCTCTTTCCATTCTATTAATATTTGAAGGCTTAACTTTTTTAATTTTAACTATGTCTATTTTATATACACTGTCACTATCCATTTCTTCTAAAACCTCATCTTCTTCATCTAAAAGAAGAGAACTTCTCTTAACTAGCATTCCCCTTTCATTAAAAAGAACACCAATTACTTCTTTCCCATTAGTAAGAAGGCAAGAAGGACCTACTTTATATTTAGAATAAGTAAAAGTTTTATCTTTAATCATATCAACAAAGGCTGTTGATACTGTAACCTGATCATATTTCATTGTTAAAAAAGTCTCATTATCGACCATAAAAAAAGGGATTTTTTTAATATTAATAATATTATCTTTCCTATTCCATTCAAAAAAATTATAATATTCCTTATTAAAATTAAGCACTATATCATATATAAAATTCATCTTTCATATCTCCTTTTATTGACATTGACAGAATCATCATTATAAGTCCAATAATGCTAAAATAGCACTCTATTCTCCTGCTAATAAAATTGACATAATCAATAAAATTATACCCAATTGTCGTTAAGTTTAAATATAAAATAATAAAACTGCATCCAATAACCATGAGACCAAATCCAAGTAAAAAGAAAAAAACTCTTACCATAATATCCCTCATTAAACTTTATTCAAATGGTAAGATATTATTAAGAGTTTTTATGATGTCGTATCTTTATCTTCAATTTCAACACGGCTTATCGAATCAAAACGTTTACTAATTTTATCAGTAGTTACATGAATATTTTCAATATCTTTGTTTACCGTTTCCATACTTCGAGCTAGTTTATCCCATCTTTCCCTATATCTACTAAATTCTACTCCAAGCTTATTAAGCTCATCATGAATAATACTTGCATATTTATCTCTTTCCATATTTTTAAGTAGAACTTCAATAATAGTAAATGTTGAAATTAATGTTGTTGGCGAACAAATCCAAACTCTCTTTTTATGTGCATATTCAACTAAATCACTGTGATATGCATTAATTTCTGCAAATAATGCTTCTGCTGGTAAAAACATAATCGCTTGATCTGAAGTAATACCAGGGATAATATATTTACTACTGATAGCATCAATATGCTTTTTAACATCGATCTTAAATTCCTTTTCAGCAATATTTCTATCGACCTGTGGAAGATTTTTATCGACCATTCTCTGATAATTTTCTAAAGGAAATTTTGAGTCAATAGCCACTGTCCCTAGTGGAGCGGGAGCAAAGATAACCGCATCGGCAATTGTATTATTAGGAAAACTGTACTGAAGAGCATATACTTTATCATTCTTCTCTCCAAAGATACTGACAAGAATATGTTTAAGATTAATTTCTCCAAATATACCTCTACTCTTTTTATCTGTTAAAATACTTTGTAAAGAAACAATATCTGTGGATAACGTATCAATTTTTTTCTGTGCTTCATCAATTCTTGATAATCTTTCCAATATATTAGTAAAAGTCTTATTCGTTTTAGCAAAATTATCATCTAATCTTTCGTTAACTTTATTATTAATTTGGTCAAGTTTTCTTTCCATTCTTTCATTTAAACCATTAAAGTTATCATTCATTGTCTTCATAATATCAATCTGAAATTTAGATAATTCTTTAACCGTATTCGTTTCCAAGTTTCCTATTCTTTCCGTAATTTTTCCTTCGTTAACATTTTTAACAATAGCTACGATAACAAGAATAATTACAACTCCTAGTAGTCCAATAATAATATAATCCATCATTTAATATCACCTACCTTTTCTATTCAAAGTATAGCATAAATTATTATATAAGTAAATAATAAATAAAGTAAAAAACAAACAGATGTATAATAAAAAATTGCCCTTTCGAGCAATTTATAATTAATTGGCAACACGGTGTCTGACACTTGGTGTATCATTCGTTATTGCCCTAAATGTATAACCATTATTTTTACCAAATCTAATAATATCACGAAGAGCATTAACCGTAGCACTATGACTACCTGAATCGTGCATGAGAACAATATTTGTTTTATTATGTGATAGATTATTGATGACATTTAAATAAATGTTACTACTGTTATAAATATCACTTCCTGCATCGTTTGAGTCAACATTCCAATCAAAATAATTATATCCTCTTCGTAATACTTCACTAGTTAAATAAGTCATAATCCCTGCTTTATAATTCCTACTTATCGTATTCGAACTACCTCCTGGAAATCTAATAATCGTAGGTCTAATTCCAATAACTTCATAAACTTTATTACTAACTGTATTTAAATCATCAAAATAATTTTCACTACTTGAATAAACATAACTATAGTCGTGAGTATAACTGTGAAGAGCAATTGTATGTCCCGAATTATATGCTCTTCTCGTTGCCTCATTAGCACTTGTTACAAAAAACGTTGCCTTGACATTTTCTTCATCTAAAATATCGAGTACCATATTAGTTAAATTACTAGGTCCATCATCAAAAGTTAAATAAATATAACCATTGCCATAAGAATTATTTGGAACTGGTCTACTTATAACTGTTACTCTTCTTGTCGCTTGTGTTTTATTTCCTTTTGAATCACTAACTTCATAAGTAATATCATAGCTACCTAATTTATTTGTATCCACAGTACCTGTTGATATAACTTTATCGGTAATATCGCCATCACAGTTATCACTAGCAGTATACATTGGGTCCGTAAAACTATTTCCCAAATAAACATACATTTCACTATTGCCATTTAAAGTAATTGCAGGATTTTCATCATCACCATAAGTAATTGTCCTACGTGCAGTTATTCTGTTACCTGAACTGTCTGTAGCTACATAGAAAATATTATTATCAATTTCGTATCTTTTAACCTTGTCAGTAATATCTTTATCATAAAAATCAAAAGCTGTAAATCCTTCTTCTTTATATAATTCATGAGGACATAACTTAACATTCTCCAATCCTTCTAAAGTAATTGTTGGTTTATCTTTATCGACAACATAAATAGAAATACTCTTTTTTAAATTAAATATTAAATATTTAATTTTACATATTACTTTATATTTTCCTATTTTACTCGTATCGACATTGCTTGTCCATGTAACCTTATCAGATAAGTTTACAAATACATTTTTTGCTAAAATTTTTGGTTCGTAATTACTATTATAAGTAACAACCGTATTGTTGATATGAATAACTGGATATAAAAATAAAATTGATAAATCAAAACAAAAAACTATTATTAAAAAGACCAAAAATATTTTCCACTTCTTCATTTGCTTACTCCTACAAATATTATATCACGCATAACTTAAGATGATTAATCTAATTAAAAAAGCTGAATAGAAAATTATTTATTTTCCACTCAGGCTGTCAACTTTTTATTCTAAAACAGTATTTTTATCTGGTCTAACGTTCTTTTCATAAACCGTAACTTTCTCTTTATCGTCAATAGTTGCTAGCAAAATATTATCGTAATTATCATATCCAAGTACTTTTAATTCATGGTCGAGCCACTTCTTATCTTTATGCATTGCCATAACATTATTTTTCATATATGTACTATCAATTATAGCGTTCGCCGTAAGTCCTCCCTTATCACATTTGATTTTCATATCTTTTTTAGTGGCCGGTTTATCTTCTTCCATTGGAAGAAAACTAATATCGCCATTTACTTCCATAATTGCATAGTTAATCTCACTTAAATCAAAATATCCTGCGACTCTTGCTTCTGAAAGTAAATCATTAACATCAATTTTTGCTTTTCGAAGCCCTGATTCAATAAGTTTTCCTTTTTCCACAAGAACTGTGGGTACACCCGTAAATATTCTTCTCGCTTTAATACTTTTAAGCGTAATAAATGAAATAAAGTAGGCAACTATTCCATAAATAAATAAAGAAGCAATTCCCGCGAGCAAATCTTTTTCTAAATCTAAAGAAATATCCGCTGCTATTGACCCAATCGTAATTCCAACGACATAGTCAAATAAATTAAGCTGTGATACCTGCCTTTTACCTAATAATTTAGCAATAAAAAATAATAAAATTAAAACTAATAAACTTCTAAAACAAATCAAGATAAAATCGTGCATAAATAAAACACCTCACTCTTATTATGAGACGTTTTAATTTTTATATACCTCTTATATTGTTAATAATCATCGATAACACAAGTAGTAATATTATAGCAATATTGTATTTTTCTAAAAATTTAAGAATAAAAGAAATTGTCTTGGTTCTATTTTTAAAAATATCGTAAAACATAAATATAATAGCTAAAACAAACCCGATAAACAAAGGAATTCCAAGAATATTATAATGAAAAGCTTCTATAAAGTTAAAGTGAAGAGTTGCCCAAAAACTTCTCGTTAATCCACAACCTGGACACCTAATATTAAATAGATTTTTCATAACACATACTGAACTAATTTTATTATCTACTGCTAGATATATAAATAATAAACTAAAAGCAATAATTAAAATATTAATAATTCTTTTCATTAATTTTTTAATAGATTACCATTAGCATCTTTATCAATACTTCCTGCTAAAATCATAATGCCTTCAATTAATCCCCAAATTTCAGACACAACAGCCAAAAAACCACAAGATAAAACTGAAAGTAAAAGTTGTGCTACAGCTTTTCCTGTGTATCCTAAATAAAAATTATGTACACCGAAAGCACCTAAAAAGATACCTAATAATCCAGCAGCTACTTTCGATTTGGCATTAGGATCATTATTAACTTCGCTCTCCTTTTTAATTTTAATTCCGCATTTTAAGCAAATATCTTGATTTTCATTAAGCTCTGCTCCACAGTTTTGACAAAATTTAGCCATATCAAATTCTCCCTTCTTTAAACAAATTGTACCACTAAATACATATTTTGTAAATTAAATTTTTAAAATTGAAAAAAAGCAATCATCAAAATTGAAAGCTATATATAAAGAAAAAAGATAATTTTTCCAAAATTCAAGAAGTAACAATTAAAAATTAAATTATATCTACCTTATTCACAGTAATGACATTATAAAAAAAGAAAAACGAAATTACTTTAGCTTTTCTACTATATCTTTTAATAATAATTTTTCTTTTTCTAAGTTTTCTCTTTCTTTTACATACTATTTTCTTGAACTTTACCAACACAAAATATACATATCACTATAAACTAAATGCAATATATATTTTATTCCTTATTTTCTGTTGTTTCTAAATTCAATTCTAATTTATTGATAGAGTATCCATTATGTACATCATTAATTTCTAAATTCTCAATAAATAATGTTGCTTTAAAATCTTTCATTGATAATTCTATTGCTTCTTTTAATTCCTTATTCAAATTTAAAGTTAAATTCTTAATTGATGTTTTTAGGGAAACATTTTTATTTGATTTCTCTCCTCTAGCTTGACTAATAATATCAATCATATCATTACCATTTTTTCTTTCTTTATCAAAGTCAAACTCAAGAGGTTTAATTTCTGTTAAATGTATTGATTTATTGTTATGATATAATTCTTGATATATTTCTTCTGTAATAAATGGGAAGAAAATACTAAAGTCTTGTAATAATTTATAAAGAATCGTGTAAATAGTTTTTTGACCTGAATATCTTGGTATTTCACCAAATTCTTCTGGCCTATATAATCTATGTTTTACTATTTCTATATAGTTATCGCAGAAATTCCAAAAGAATTTTTCCAAGTGATTTAATGCTAATCCAACTTCATATTCGTCTAAATATTTAATGAATCCTTTTTCCATTTCTTGGAATGCTCCTAAAATCCATTTATCTACATATTCATAATTGTTAAAGTCTTTATCTTCATAATCTGCTAAATGCATTTCAATAAATTTAGATACATTCCATATTTTATTTAGTAATTTTTTTCCTCTCAAAAGCGTTTCTTCACTAAATACAATATCTGTTCCAAGTCTTCCTGATCCTGCCCAATATCTAATTACGTCAGCGGAATATTCTTCTATCAATTGAGTAGGCTCTACTTTGCTATTTCCTTTTGATTTACTAATTTTTTCCCCTTTGTCTGCCATAACAAATCCTGAAATCATTACATTATCCCATGGACGAATACCAAAATGATAAAAACTTTTTACAATAGTATAAAAATCCCATGTTCTAATAATCTCTGAAGCATTAGTCCTAAGACTCATCGGTTTTAATAAATTTTCATAATTATTTTCTTCGCCATATCTCATATTGATTAAAGGAGTTACTGAAGAAGTTGCCCATGTATCCATAACATCTGTTTCAGGTAAAAATTCCTTACATTTACATTTAGGGCACTCACTTACACTAGGATTATCAACTAGGGGATTTACAGGTAAATCTTCTTTTTTAGCAAAAATTGGTTTTCCACATTCTTTACAATACCAAACAGGAAAAGGAACACCAAAATATCTTTGCCTTGATATGCACCAATCCCAAGCAATATTATTTACCCATTCCTCATATCTAGTATGCATGTGTTCTGGATGCCATTTAATATTGTTACCAATTTTTAAGAAATCTTCTTTATGATTCATAATATCTATAAACCATTGTTTCATAACCGTGTATTCTACTTCTTTACCACATCTTTCATGTGTTTGAACCTCATGTTCCAATTCTTCAATTTTAACTACATATCCACCATTTTGTAAATCTTCAATTATTTGTTTTCTAGCTTCTTTAATTTTCATTCCGCCATAATTTGGAACTTCAGAAGCGATTCTTCCATCATCAGTAAAAATATATTTTAAAGGTAAATTATATTTTTTCCACCATTCAATATCTGTTTGATCTCCAAAGGTACAACACATAACAACACCAGTACCTTTATCAATAGCAACTTTTTCATCTGCCATAATAGGGACATCAACATTAATTACTGGAATATGAGCCGTTTTTCCAATTAAATGCTTATGAACTTCATCATTTGGATTTACAAATACGCAAACTATCGCGGGTAATAACTCTGGCCTTGTTGTAGCAATAGTAAATTCTTCATCATCTTCAACTGTTTTAAAATTAACATAATTAAATGTTGTTTTTATTGTTTTCGTTTCAAGTTCTGCTTGTGCAATAGATGTTAAGCATTCATTACACCATAAAGCAGGACTTTCTTTATGATAGCAATGCCCTTTTTCAATTAAATCTAGAAATGATAATTGACTAATTTTAATCGTCGAAGGACTAACCGTTTTATAATGTATATCCCAATCTGTACTTACCCCCATTTTACTAAATAAAGTTTGAAATTCTTTCTCATATTTATCAGTTGTTTCATAACATAGTTTTGAAAAATTTTCTCTACCTATTTCGTGAGCTTTCTTTCCCTGTTCTTTTTCAACCAATCTCTCACTAGGTAATCCATTATCATCAAAGCCAAATGGATAAAATATATTATATCCTCGTAGTCTTTTATATCTTGCTATCATTTCTGTTTGTGAATAAGAAAAAATATGACCTATATGAATTTTCCCATTTACTGTTGGAGGAGGAGTATCAATTGAATATATTTTTCTTTCATCTGGTACAAATTTATAAATACTATTATTTTCCCAATAATCTAACCATTTCTTTTCCTTCTCTTTTGGATCATATTTTTTATCGAGCATTTTAACCACCAATCCTTTTATCTACATAATCGTTAAGAACAGTCATCAACTGTTTATAAAAGTTTTTAAACTCATCACTGTCAAACGTAAGTGAATCAAAAATCTTTTCGATATACTTATTTTCCTTTAACAAGTAATAAGAATATCTATAATTAAAGGCATACATATTAGATAGTACGACAAGGACACTATCTGAAGCATTCTCACTCATTTTTGGACTTATTGTCTTAAAATTCTTAAAGTCATTGTATACGAGTGTACTAGGATAACAAGAAATTCTTGTATCGACATAAGGATAATTAATAAATAATCTAAACGAGTCCAAGTTATGAGCATCTTTTATAATAGCACAAATATGCTTTGTCTTTTCATCAATATCTTCAGGGAATCCCATCTTATCATAAGAGTAAATAGCCATCTTAATAATATTATCATATTTTGTTTCCTTACTAATTTCTCTAATTAAATTTTTATTAAATAGTACATCGATTGTCCTTTCATAACAATCACTACTATCATCATCAATATGGTAATTTGGAGTTTTAGAAAAGTTACCAATTTCATGGAATAGACCAATAAGTTCACAGACGGCAAGTTCTTCTTCCGAAAAAATACCTAGTCCATTCGCTAAATCTCTAACAATTTCCATAACTTTTAGTGAATGAAAATATTTCGATTTAATATTAATATTATTCATATCATATTTTCTTACATACTGTTCAAATATTTTCATAATTCTACTACTTTTCATAACTTCCTCCACTTCCATAATTAATTAATACAAGTATATAATAAAATCCTTTATTTTTCAATAGTGATAAATAAAAAACTGCCTTCATTTCAGCAGTTCTTTCATCTAAATAATAATATTTTTACTTCCCCAACTAGCAGTATCTTTCTAATTTCATTATCTCTATCTTTAAATATCTCTCTTTTCGATTTCTTTTTTGATAATATCTACTATTTCTTCTACTGTGTCTTCAAGTACATTATTAACGACAGTATAGTCGTATTTAGTTCTATAATCAATTTCCATTCGAGCAATTTCCATTCGCTTTAAAATATCTTCCTCACTATCCGTATTTCTTTTTCTTAGTCTTTGTTCTAGTTCTTCAAAAGAAGGAGGCATAATAAAGATTAACACCGCTTCTGGGAAAATCCTTTTAATATTCATACCACCTTGTATTTCAATAACGGCAATTACATTTTCCCCATTATCAAGCCTATCTTGAACAAAACTTTTTAAAGTACCATAATAGTTATTATTATATTTCGTATACTCAATAAATTCCTGATTAGCAATTTTCTTTTCAAATTCCTCAGTTGAGATAAAAAAGTAATCTTTTCCATCTTTTTCTCCATCACGCATCTTTCTTGTCGTCGCAGATACCGAATAGATACCATACCCTCTTTCGGTAAGAATATCGGCAATCGTATTCTTTCCGACACCACTAGGACCTGATATCGCAATAAATATTCCTTTCTTCATTTAAGATTCCTCCAATACTTTAAGATTTCCTACGACAATTTGATATTTATCAAATCTTCTTTCTACTCTTCCATTAATTTCCACAACCATTCCTACTTTAATATTATTAAATCTTTGATATGTCGTTGGAAAAAATATCAAAGGAATTTCTCCAAATTCATCATTTCCTGTTACAAAAGCCATAACATCATTATTTTTGGTTGTCGTTTCCTTAATATTACTAATCATCACAATCATTTTAACATTTCTATCAAAGTAGTTGATGACATTAGAAGTATTAATATTACTATTTTCTCTATATTTACTTACCGGATGATCAGTCAAATAAAAGCCAATATTTTTAAGTTCTAGTAAGGCAAGTTCACTCTTTGTATATTCTTCATATCTTTCTATTTCTGGTTTTTCAATTTCAATTAGTCCAGCATCTTTAGCAATTTCGGCATAATTAATAACATTGTCAAGGTTTTCTATCAGTGTCTTTTTATTGTAGCCAAAAGAAATACTTCCCGCATTAATTAAACTAACAATAACTTTCCTATTGATACCAGTACTATACATTCTGACGATAAAGTCACTAAAATCAGTAAATTTACCCTTTTCTCTTTCCTTAATAATATCGTTTGAAACCGCCGTTCCAACATTTCTAATAATTGCTAAAGGACATCTAATTGCATTATCTATAACAAAATATTTATTAGTACTCTCATTAATATCAGGAGATAGTATTTTAATTCCACTTCTTCTCGCCCTATTGATATATGTACTAGTTTTAACTTCATTACCAATAGCATTTGTAAGTAATCCCGATATAAAATACTTAAGAAAATATGTCTTAATAAAGGCCATTTTATAAGCAACAATAGCATAAGCAACCGAATGAGATTTATTAAAACCATAGTCTGCAAATTTCAAAATTAAGTTATAGACCTGATTAGCCATTTCTTCACTGTAACCATTCTTTAAGCATCCTTTGATAAATTTAGGCTTTTCATTAAGAATAATTTGCTCTTTCTTTTTTGACATTGCTCTTCTTAGTACATCAGCTTCTCCATAAGAATAACCAGCAAGTGTTCTTACAATTTGCATAATTTGCTCTTGATAGATAATAATACCATAAGTTGGTTTTAAAATATCTTCCAAATCAGGATGAATATAATCTATTTTTTCCCGCCCATTTCTTCTTGCAATAAAACTGTCGATATTATCCATTGGTCCCGGACGATATAAGGCAAGCGCAAGAGCAATATCATCAAAACTATTAACCTTTAATTTAGCTAGAAATTTCTTCATTCCCGCCGATTCAAACTGAAATATTCCATCCGTATCGACATCATAAAATACCTTTAAAGTTTTTTTATCGTCGAGAGGTATTTTCTCAAAACTAATATTAATTTTTTCCTTCTCTCTAATTTCTTCGATAACATTACTAATTAAAGTTAAGTTATCAAGACCTAAAAAGTCCATTTTAAGTAGTCCTAAAGGCTCTAAGTAGTCCTTTGAAAAAGCTGAAGTATATATTCCTAGAGGATTTTTATATAAAGGAATAATCGTATCGATATCATACTTACTCATAACAATACCTGCTGCATGAATCGATATATGTCTTGGTAATCCTTCTAGTTTAAGAGAAGTAAGATAAAGTCTTTTATATTCCTCTTTTGCATTAATTAATCGGTAAAATTTAGAATCTTTAACATACGAATCTTTTAAATCTTTTGAAGTAATTGCCTTAGCAATATCATCGATAATAGGTAGCGATATATCCATACACCTTCCGACATCTCTAATAACTTGTTTAGCTCCTAGTGTATTAAAAGTAATAATACCGACCGCTTTTTTACTACCATATTTATCCATTACATAGTCTGTTACAAGATTTCTCTTTTCACTATCAAAATCAATATCAATATCGGGCATCGTAACTCTTTCCGGGTTCAAAAATCTTTCAAATAACAAATCGTACTTAATAGGATCGACATCAGTAATACCAATTGCATAACTAACTAAGCTTCCCGCGGCACTACCTCTTCCTGGCCCCACGAGAATATTATTAAATTTCGCATATTTAACATAGTCCCAAACAACTAAAAAATAATCACAAAAGCCCATCTTATTAATTACATCTAATTCGTACTCTAATCTTTCCAAATATTCATTAGGAACATTTCCCCCGAGTCTTCTGTTAATTCCCTTAAGACATAAGTTTTTCAAATAATCAAATGAATTAATTTTTTCATCATATACGGGAAGAAGTCCTTTTTGATACTCCATTGTCACATTACATTTATCTGTAATTTCTTTCATATTTTTAATCGTATCATCATCTGTTAAATTATCAAATTCTTCTTTACTTAAAAGATGTTTTCCTTTATGAGTATTAAGTTCCATTTCCCCTATCTTTTTATCATCTTTAATCATTAATAAATAATCTAAATATCTATAGTCATCTTTTTCCAAATAAGATACGTCCGTTATAAGAACCTTTTTTTCGGTAATCTTATCTCTTTCTTCCCCATTCCTATAGCCGACATAATATTCATCAAAAATACTTACAATATTACGATTATAATGACTAAAAGGCATAATCAAAATTAAATCTTTTTTATATTCTTTTAAATCATCATCTGTTAAAGCTCTTTCTGATACTAAAGTTGCTAGTTTTATTAAATTTTTATACCCATCATTACTCTTGGCTAGTAATACAAATCTATCATTATTATTTAAAATTTCCATACCAATAATAGGTTTAATATTATTTTTTTGACAAGCCAAATAAAACTCATAAGTTCCAAACATATTGTTAGTATCAGTAATAGCTAAAGAAAAATAGCCCACTTCTCGAGCCTTTTCTGTTAGTTTATCTATTCTATTTAAACTACTCAAAATAGAATAACAAGTTTTAACTTCTAAAGCCGTAAGCATGCTATTTCCTCCTTTAAAATTAATATCTAAGTGTTAAATAAGCAATAATAACTCCCGCGACTGCAATAATTGCCGCAAGTGATGCTACACCAGCGAAACCGGGACTTCCAATACCAATATTCTTTGTAAGAAATTCTGGTGCTTTAACTTTACTATCTTTTCTTGGTCTATTGGCAATAACATAGTTTTCTCTTTCAAAGTCTCCACCTAAAGGGGCATCATTTCCTTCAATTTTTACTTTTGAAGTACCATTATTGTCTTTAAAACTTTTTTCTACCATTTTTCTTCCTCACTTTCTTCTATTTTCCGCAATCATCGTTATATTATCAGTTAAATATTTAATTCTCTCAATAATTCTTCTTGCTTTAATTTTACCTTCACTATCATTTCCTACTAAATGTCTTTCAAGTTCTTCCATCGATAAGTTTGATGTAAAGAAAGTAGGAAGTTTTTCTTGCATTCTATATTGTAAAATAGTTCCTAATATTTCATCTCTATTCCAATTCGTTGTCGTCTCCGCTCCAATATCATCTAGAAGGAGCAAATCAGCTCTTTTAACTCTATTAAATAAATCACTAAAGTCATCTGCAAATTGTTCTTTTAAAGTTCTTAAAAATTCAGGATAATAAATAATAGCAATCTTCTTTCCTTTTTTAGCTAGTTCATTCATCATTGCTGCCACTAAATAAGTTTTACCACATCCAAAGTTTCCTGTAAGATATAATCCCTTACTTTCTTCTCCCAATTCACTTTTTTTAATAAAAGTCGTAAGCCATTTAATTGTTTCCAATCTTTTTTTATCATCAGTATAGATGTCTTTCATTGAAGCATTAATTATTTCTTTAGGCATATCGAGAAGAAAGACATTATTTTGATAAGCAGTATCCTTATCTACTTTCTTTTTGTATTTGCAGGCATTATAAGAAAAAACTAGATTATCTTGTTCCATACTTGGATAGTAAACGTGCCCTATTACTGCATTTTTACATTCCATAATATTTTTACAACCTGAACAATTTTTTACTTCTCGTGCGGCATCTTGAAATAAAGAAGTATATTTAATAAGTTCTTCCTTTGGAAGATTAATTCCCTTAATAACCTTTCGAAAAGTAGCATCTTCTAGAGCCTCATCAAATCTATCTTCTAATTCTCTAGCACTTACTTTATACTTATTTTTAACTATATCTTTTACATCATTCATTACTTATACTCCTTTAGTAATTCTTCTAACTGATTTTCTTCGCCATCATTAATCTTATCTTTGGTAATATCTTTATCAAACCAATCGGGAGTGTTACTAATTTTTGTTTCCGTTCGAACATTTTTTCTATTTCGCTTTTTAAATTCCTTTTCAGCAATATTCATTGCTTCCTCGACCGTTTCAATACCGAGTCTTTGCCATTCTCCTGCGAGTGTTTCGACAAGATTTCTGGTAAGTTTCTTTTCATTAATATTCAAAATGTAGTCGATTAAAACATTGACGACACCAGGTTTCAATTGATAGTCGATAAGAAGATCTTCAACTAATTTTAAATCTCTTCTCGTCGGTTCACTACCTTTATTCTTACTAACTAGTAATTCCTTTGGCGAAATCGTCTCAAAAGTATAAATCATTCTTGCCTTCTTCGATGTATCACCAATTGGTTTTCGCAAATATTCAGGTTGACTATTATCGATAATCGTTGGAAGAATTCCTCCATTATCAAATTGATAATAATTTCTAGCACTCTTTCTTAATTCCTCTTTATTAATAGTTCCCCTTTCATTAAAAGATCCTTTAACAATATTAGCCATTTTAACAGCATCGATATCATATATAAAAGCCAAATTGATAATAAGTTCCTTTATATCTTTTGTAAATACTCTTCCCGTATCAATATTCCTAGGCATTGCTCCTATAAGAAAGTTAAAGTCGAAGTTACTATTAATATTGAGTTTGAGTTTATTATATTTACGAATATCTTCGAGTGACAAATCATAAGAAGTAAGATTTGCCGATTCAAAGACATCATCAAAACTCTTTGTAATATCTGTATAATTAGTCATATTAAATCTTGGTAATTTAAAAGATTTAATCAAATTATCATATTCTGTCTTTCCTATATTACTATATAAGACAATATTGAGAACAGGATGCGATAAAAACTCACTTGCACTAACTGGCGAATATAGCTCATATACATAGTTATTAATATTTCCCTTTTTAACATAGCACTTAATTAAACCAATGGCCTCAAGTTTATGTCTCGCATTTTCAATTTCACCAATTGTCATTCGAAGTGCTGACACCAGTTTCTGATGAGAAAAGTCTCTACTTACTATCTGTGCATTATCTAAGTCAGCCCATAAAGTCAAATATAAAGTAGTCGCTTCTATTCCAATAACCGGTAAATATAAAGTTGATAAAATCTTTCGGTCTTCATCATGCAAAATCGTCTTATTGATAACGACGTAGCTGTCAGCGGGCATCAAGTTGTTTTTTTCCATCCCCTATCCCCTTTCTCACGTCTATTGTATAATAAAAAAAATAAAAAGTAAAGAAAAAGAGTGCCCAAAATTTTACCATTTTCTTTGCTTTTTTCCTATACCTTTTAATATTTATCTTTCAATCTTTCATAGTTATCTTATTAGTCAAAAATTATTTCTTTCTAGTACCCTATTATCTCTTCTAATAATTAAGAAGCTCATAATAAGTAGAATAACCGCTAGAAAGAAGATCCAAACATTATAACAAACAAGCATATTAGCAAATACATTCGCCGACATATGAATAAATATTGGCTTTAATAAATCTTTATCTTTCGTATATATAAAAGAATTAATTATTCCAATTATTAGTCCATACCATATTTTCCAAAGACCCGTATGAGCTAAACCAAAAATAACACTTGCTAAAAGAATAACGACTACTCTCTTTTTATTAAATTTTTCAAGTTTATCTATTAAACTATATCTAAAAAGAACTTCTTCATATATTGGACCGACAATTCCTGAAGCCAAAATATTAAGAATAAGCGGATAATCATTTTGACTAATATTACTCATACCTTGATTCCAAGTTATCATCGTAAAAGAAGTTACTATACCTATTCCCAATAAAACATATGGAAAATATCTTCCTTTCCTTCTTATTGCTTTCCTCTTTCGAAGTTTCCAATAAATATATCCCATTTGAAATAAGAGAAGAATGATGCTTCCTACCATTATTGCTTTTTCTTCTCCAAAAATAACAAAAGTCATAAATAAAAGAATATATTGCCCGATTGTTACCAAAAAAATTTCTTTTAACGATCCAATTAATTTTCCTAAATATCTCATTATACCCTCACATAAAAAAAGAAGATAGTTAATACTACGTGCTATCTTACTAATTTTGGTCTTATGCTTTAACATTAGTAACAGCTGAAACATTAATAGCTTGTAATCCTTTAGCTGTTTCAATAAGGTCAAATTCAACGACTTGTCCTTCGGATAATGTCTTGTATCCATCTTGCTTAATTGCGGAATAGTGTACAAATATATCTTCACCTTCTGGGTAGTCAATAAATCCATAGCCTTTTTCGTTGTTGAACCACTTAACTCTTCCTTGCATCATACCACCTTACCTTTCTGTTCTTTCGTACAAGAATATTATAATATAACTGCCTAGTGATTTGCAAACAATTAAGTAAAACAAAAATCGACATCATTCTTGCTACTGAACTAACCTGCACGCACGTTTATCATAACATTTACTATTTTATATCTCTAATTAGTTACAAATTTATGACTAAATTATCATGATAAAACTAAAAACGTTAACAGGATGTAAACAAATCAATAGGCAAAAAGAAAAAAGTAGCAAAATCTACTTAATTTCAATATTCATAATTTCCAAAATTCTATTCAAATCATTGACGTTTTCAAAATAAATACAAACCTTTTTATCGTCAATTTTAACTCTTGTTCCAAGTATCTCACGCATTTCATTTTCGACGTGTGCATAATTGTTAGAGGTACTAGGATTTCTTCTCGTAATAGGTGCTCTCTTCTTAATTTCTTCCGATTTACTAATATTTTCTAGTTCGTGAACACTCATATTCTCTTTCGTAACTCTTGTTGCTAATTCTGATACCTCTTCTGTATCTTCCATCTTACTCAAAACTCTTGCATGACCCATTGATATTTCGCCATTTAAAATCATCTTTTGAACATCTTCAGGTAAATTTAAGAGACCTAAAGTATTCGTAATATGACTTCTACTTTTACCAATCTTTTGTGCTAAATCTTCTTGTCTAATATCCAAATTATCAATAATACCCTTATATGCCCAAGCAAGTTCGATAGCGGTTAAATTTTCCCTTTGAATATTCTCTAGTAGTGATATTTCTCGCATCTCATCGTCAGTAAAATCTTTTACAATTGCAGGAATCGTTTCCATACCCGCGATTTTACTAGCTCTAAGTCTTCTCTCACCTGCGATTAAATCATAACCTTTGATACTTCTTTTAACAATAATGGGCTGAAATACACCAAAGTTTTTAATTGATTGAGCAAGTTCATTAAGTGCTTCTTCATTAAAAGTTTTTCGTGGTTGATAAGGATTTGGTCTAATATCAGCGACTGGTATTTCCTTAATTTCTTCCGCGGTTGCAAGATTCAGCGCAAGCGCGTGATATTCATTCAGCAGGGGATCGCCGAGTTCATCGT